>WQXC01000042.1 GCA_009785045.1 Treponema sp.
AGAACTTGCTTTTTTTGACGCTCATGTAGAAAAAGGCTTAATCGAAAACCTGCGGCAGGTTGCAGATGCAAAGTTTACACATATCACATATACCGACGCTGTAAAAGAACTGGAAAAAGCAGCATCTTTAAACAATACTCTTTTTGAATTTGATCCGCGCTGGGGCTGTGACCTGCAAAGCGAACATGAAAAGTTTTTAACAGAAAAATTAATATGCGGTCCTGTAATTGTAACCGATTACCCAAAAGAAATAAAAGCGTTTTATATGAAACTAAACGACGACGAAAAAACAGTACGCGCAATGGATGTGCTTGTTCCGCGGCTGGGAGAAATAATCGGCGGCTCTCAGCGCGAGGATAATCTGGAAAAACTTGTCAAGCGCATGAGCGAGATGGGTCTTAAACCGGAAGACTATTACTGGTATCTGGATCTTCGCCGTTACGGAACAGTGCCTCATGCAGGATTTGGTCTTGGATTTGAACGTCTTATTCAATATATTTCCGGTATGGCAAATATCCGTGATGTAATTCCTTTCCCGCGTGCAGTAGGTCAGGCAGAGTTTTAAGGATAAAAATTATCATGCGCCTTTTTATAGCTTTACTGTTTATTTTTGGATTCCAGTTTTCTGTTTCGGCGCAGATTTTTCATACTCCGGCGGCTCTCGTTCCATATCTGGAAACTGCTCCGGAAATTATTTCTCAGGCTGCTGTTTTAATCGACGCTCATACAGGTGTAATATTATATTCAAAAAATCCAGACGAAAACATACCTCCTGCTTCTTTAACAAAACTTATGACAATGAACCTTGTTATGAAAGAAATTAAAGAAGGCAGAGCTTCATACGATGAAATAATTCCAATAACTGTAGAAAGCTGGGCGCAAAGCCAGCCGTATAGATCAAGTTTAATGTTTCTGGAGCCGGGACAAACTGTTACGTTACGCGAAATATTACTAGGTCTTGCGGTTGTTTCCGGTAATGATGCCGCCGTTGCCGCAGCTTTGCGCCTTGCGCCGACAATGGACGATTTTGCCGCCATGATGACTGCAGAAGCGCGGCGTATGGGTCTTAGTGTTACGCGCTTTGCAGAGGCATCCGGTATTTCTGCGCAAAACAGGACAACCGCAGCAGAGTTTGCATCTTTTTGCCGGCAGTATCTTGCAAAACATCCGGACAGCCTGAAAGATTTTCATTCTGTTCAGGAATTTTCCTATCCGCTTGCCGCTAACGAGCAGGAAAGGTACCGGAATAATCCGCGCACCATTCCACAGGAGAACAGAAATACGCTTTTAAAAACATTTCCCGGCGCTGATGGTTTAAAAACAGGATTCATTAATGAATCCGGATACAATGTCGCGCTTTCTGCACAAAGAGATGAAACACGTTTTATTCTTGTGCTTTTAGGTGCTCCGAATACTCGCAGGGGTGCGCGGATTCGCGATGAAGACGGAGCGCGTCTTTTAACATGGGCATTTGATAATTTTAAAACTGTGCGTCCGCTAATCGGTAGTTTAGAAAATGCGCGCTTGTGGAAAGGTAAATTAAAATTTGCTGAACTGGAACTTGCAGAACCTGCAGATTTTACTTCGCACATTAGCCGCACAGGTTCGCTAAAGTACGAGACTATAATCCCAAACCCGCTGATTGCTCCGCTTGCAAAAGGAGAGCCAGTCGGTTATTTAAAAATCTCTGATGCTTACGGAGAATTAAGCCGTACACCTCTTGTTACCAAAACCGCTTATGAAAAAGGTAATATTTTAAAACGAATATGGCATTCTATAAGACTTTTATTTAAACGCTAGAATAATCCGGATATCTTTCCTGTGCTGTCAACATCAATTTTTTCAGCAGATGGAACCGGAGGAAGCCCAGGCATAGTCATAATTTCTCCGGTAAAGACTACAATAAAGCCGGCGCCTGCAGAAATTTTTACATCTCTTACTTCAAGCCGCCATCCTCTTGGCGCTCCCAGCAAAGTTGCATCATCAGAAAAACTGTATTGGGTTTTTGCCATGCAGATTGGAACTTTATCCAGTCCCATTTTTTCTATTTGATTAATCTTTTTTTGCGCATTATGCAAAATTACAACACTATCGGCACGATATATTTTTTTTGCTATAGTTTCAATTTTTTCATTAATAGAGGAATTAATATCATAAGAATATTCAAAATCATTGGGTTGTTCGCAAAGACGCACTACTTCCTGCGCAAGCTGGACTCCGCCTTCGCTGCCCTTTGCCCAAACTTCCGAGATTGCGGCATTGACACCTAATTCTTTGCATTTTTTTTCTACAAGATCAAGTTCTGCTTTTGTATCTTTTGGAAAAGCGTTAATTGCAACCACAGCAGGAAGTTTGTAAACTTTTGTGATGTTTTCAACATGCTGTAAAAGATTCGGCATACCGGCTTCAAGCGCGGATAAATTTTCTTTTTCTAAATCGCCTTTTTTTACTCCTCCGTGTGATTTAAGCGCGCGGATGGTGGCTACAATAATTACAGCAGATGGTTTAATCCCTGCAATCCGGCATTTAATATCCAGGAATTTTTCCGCGCCAAGATCTGCGCCAAAGCCTGCTTCTGTAACAACGTAATCGGCGCATTTTAACGCGTACCTGGTAGCTATAATGGAATTACATCCATGAGCGATATTAGCAAAAGGACCGCCGTGAATAAATGCAGGATTTCCTTCCAGAGTTTGTACTAAATTTGGTTTAAGCGCATCTTTAAGCAGAGCAGCCATTGCGCCATGCGCGTTAAGCTGAGCTGCAGTAACCGGCTGTTCGCTGTTATCTGTTTGTTTTCCGTATGATAACCAACGATTATCCGCCCAAGCCTGTTTTTTAAATCTTCGATATTGGATGAAAGACAAAGGATAGCCATTATTTCTGACGCTGTTGTAATGTCAAATCCGTCTTCACGCGGAAACCCGTTTATTTTACCGCCAAGACCATCTGTAATAAAACGAAGCTGACGATCATTCATGTCTATGCAGCGGCGCCAGACTATTTTTCGAGGATCAATATTTAACTCATTGCCCTGATAAATATGATTGTCTATCATTGCTGCCAAAAGATTATTTGCAGCTCCTATAGCGTGAAAATCACCTGTAAAGTGCAAATTGATATCTTCCATCGGGATGACTTGCGCCCATCCGCCGCCTGCAGCTCCGCCTTTGACACCGAATATCGGTCCAATAGAAGGTTCTCTAAGCGCTACCATGGCTTTTTTTCCAATGTGACACAGACTGTCTGCCACACCGACTGTCGTTGTTGTTTTTCCTTCTCCGGCAGGAGTTGGGTTTATGGCAGTTACTAAAATTAACTTTCCATCCTGCTTACCCTGGTTTTTCTGAAGAAAACTATAATCTACTTTTGCTTTATAATTTCCGTAATATTCGATAAAATCTTCGGAGATATTGGCTTTTTTTGCTATTTCTTTTACATGAAACGCATGATCAGGATACACTGATTGGGCAATTTCTTTATCTGAGCCAGGAAATTTCTTGATATTTGACATTTTTTTATACTGTAACAATAATAAATTATTGTCAAGCCGACAGGGGTTGCGGATTGCCTGTTACTTTTTACATAGTTGCGTTTTTTGTAAAAATTGTGGATAATAGACAATTATGATAAGGACTATATTGGTTTTTTGCTACTTGATTATAGGTATGCTAATTCTGTTCCCTTTTGCGCTTTTATCATTAATTATTTCGTTACCAGGACTGCGGAAACCTATGTCGTACTTTACCTATCGTCTTGCACAGGGTTGGGCGAAAGCGGTAATATCAGCCACTGGATGTAAAGTAAAAGTTGCCGGCAGGGATAAAATTCCCAAAAAAGGCGGAGTATGTTTTGTCAGTAACCATTGCGGGTTTTTTGATATAGCATTGTTACTTGCCTATTGCGGACGTCCTTTTGGTTTTATTGCAAAAAGAGAGCTTATTTATATACCATTTGTAAATGCCTGGATTTTTATGCTTGGCGGTTTGTTTATTGACAGAAAAAATGTTAGAAAAGCAATTCGCACAATAAACAAAGGGGTAGAACGGATAAAAAGAGGCGGCGGCATGATTATTTTCCCGGAAGGAACCCGTTCCAAGGGCAGGGGACTTTTGCCGTTCCATCAAGGTTCTCTTAAGCTTGCAACTCAGGCAAATTCTACGATAGTACCTGTTGCGATAGAAGGCAGCTACGATGTTTACGAGAAAAACTACCGGATAGTTACCGCTCCAGCCAGGATAACATTCCTGGAATCGATAGACACATCCAGCATCGGTTTAGAGGACAGAAAACACGTCCTTTGTGACAGGGTTTATTCAGCGATTAAAGAAGAACTGGGAATTTAACCTGATTATTTCGTGTATACTGGAAGCGTAATATAAACTATACTTATAGATTACACTTACTTGTTCGGTACAGGTTTGGCACGCCTGTTTCGGTAAAATTATGAAATTTGGTAACAAAAAATAAGTTATCCCATTTTAATGCGGATTTGGTGCACTTTGAATTGTATAATTTTGAAATTTGGTAAAAAAAAGGGAGATCGAAATGAAAACAATTTTCGTTGTGGACGACACTAAAATCAATCTTTTAGATGCGGAAGAGGCATTATCAGAGAATTACAATGTGTTCACCTTGTTGTCCGCTTCGATTATGTTTGATGTTTTAGAAAATGTTCAGCCGGATTTAATTTTATTGGACATATTGATGCCTAATATGGACGGTTTTGAAGTATTGGAAAAATTGAAATCAAATAAGAAATACATGGATATACCGGTTGTATTTCTGACAAGCCAGAATGATGCCATTACTGAGGCTCGCGGTTTTAAAATGGGCGCTGTTGATTTTATAACCAAACCGTTTTCCAAGCCGGTTCTTCTTAACCGTTTAGAAGCTCATTTGTATATGGAAAGTAAAATCCGTGAACGAACGGAAAAGCACCTAAGATTACAAAACAGCTTAATATCCGTTCTTGCCAACATGGTTGAGGGGCGCGATACACTAACAGGCAATCATATAGAACGCACGACAAACTACATGTATATATTAGTGAATGCAATGATTGAACGCGGAGTATATGCTGATGAAATACAGAGCTGGGGTATAGATTCTGTAGTTTCATCAGCACGTTTGCATGATATAGGAAAAATCGTTGTTACTGATTTGATTCTTAATAAACCCGGACGATTAACCACAGAAGAATATGAAATAATGAAAAAACACACCATAGAAGGTGAAAAACTCATTGACATTATAATAACACAATCAGGTGAAGGAGATTTTCTGCGCAACGCAGGATTATTCGCTGGTAATCACCATGAGCGTTGGGATGGCACAGGTTATCCCTATAGATTAAAAGGTGAAGAAATATCACTGCAAGGCAGGATTATGGCGGTAGTCGATGTATATGATGCTCTTGTCTCGGATCGCCCTTACAAAAAAGCGTTTACACATGAAAAAGCCGTTGAAATCATAACCGAAGGAAGCGGAACGCAATTTGACCCGCAAATTGTTAGTGTGTTTCTTGAAATCAACGGCTTCTTTGCTGAGTTGCTGGAAGAAATGAAGAAATCAGTAACGGTTAAAGAGCCGCAAGCATAGTTGAAAATTTACTATAAAACGGAGGCTGCGAAGAATGAACAAAAAAATATGGAAAAATCTTGAAATTAAAATAGGATTAATGCTTCTTTTTGTTGCATTATCTGCGTCCGTTGGTATTTATTATTTAAATTACACCCAATTCTATTCATTAACAATGTCTGATCTTGAACAAGACGCCATAAACCTTCACGGTTATGCGGAGGAAGCGATTGACATACGCATTTTTTCAGAAATAAACACAATTGAGGATCAGCAATCTGAGCTTTATATAAACACGCAAAGGCAGTTAGATGAAATCAGGCGTATAGCGAATGCCAAATTTCTGTATACTATAAAGTTAAACGATAATAACGAATATATTTATTTGATAGACGGTTTGGATAAAGACGATGAATTTTTTTCTCATGCAGGTATGCTTGTCGAAGACGAATACATTGCAGATTTGGATCGGAACATGAATGATGAAATAGTATCCAGCAACGGAATCATGATTACGGATTATGGATACTTATTTTCAATGTCTTTCCCTTTCCACGACTACGAAGGAAATGTTATCGGTGTCATTGGAATAGATTATGATTCTGGACATCTTTATTATTCAATGAACCGAGCAAGGCGGATGTCCATATTTTTCACATTGATTTTAGGGTTCGTTTTTGCCGTTTTTACTCTTTTTACTGTAAAAAAAGTTGTTAAACATACTGAAAAAACATTTGATAAAATGATAGCGGAAATTAAACGCCGTGATGAAACAATGCAGGCAGTTAATCAGATAGCATCCCTATTGCTTACTGTGGACAATAATAATAACGCCCACACTCTGCTTATAGAAAGTTTGGGGATTATAGGCCGTGCCGCATATGCTGACCGCGTCCATATCTGGCAGAACAAAATGATAGATGGCTGCCTGCATTATGTCTGCACTCACAGTTGGTTCAGTGAAGCTGAAGAAAAAAACGCCGAAACATTTTTAAATTTCAAAGCTGCCTATAATGACAAACATCTATGGAAGCGAAAAGTTATGTGCGGTGAATATATCAACAATGTATTTTCTGAAATGCCGCCAGACGATAAAGCATATTTTCGGAAACACGGCGCCAGTTTAAAGTCGGCAGCTATAATACCGCTGTTTTTGGAAGATCAATTTTGGGGAATGTTCAGCATTGACCATTGCAAGATAGAAAATAAATTTAATGAGGATGAAATTGAAATTCTGCGGTCAGTAGGTTTGATGATAGTAACCGAAATTAACCGCAATAACATGAGAGAAGAAATTGATACAGCGTACAGACATACAAAAATTTTGCTGGACAGAACGCCGTTGTGCTGTCAGGTATGGGACAAGAATGTAAAGAAAATTGAATGTAACGAAGAAGCTATCCGGCTTTTTGGGTTCAATGATAAACAGGATTTTTTGAAAAGGTCGCATGAACTTTATCCGGAATACCAATCGGATGGCATACTTTCTGTTGAAAAAGCAAAAATGTATGTTCTGCAGGCATTTAGCGAAGGTGACTGCGGGCCGTTTAATTGGACTTATAATATGCTTGATGGTACTGTTATGCCCGCTGAAGTCACTTTAAAACGGATTAAATACGAAGACGAATATGTTGTAGCCGGATATACACGCGATTTGCGGGAACATAAAAAACTGATGGATAAAATACAGGAAAATACCGCGCAGTTGAAAATCGCAAAAGAAGCGGCTGAGCAAAGCAGCCAGGCAAAGAGTATATTCCTTTCTCAAATGAGCCACGAAATACGCACCCCCATGAACGCTATTCTTGGCATTGCGGAGATTCGTTTGCAAAACAATGATCTTTCAAAAGAAGTGGAAAATGGGTTTGTAAAAATATACGAATCTGGAAGCTTACTTTTAAACATTATTAACGATATTCTTGATTTTGCTCAAATTGACGCCGGCAATCTGGAGATCGCTCACGAAAAATACAGCTTTCCGAGCATGATAAACGATGTAGTGCAAATAAATCGCCTGCGATATGACAGCAAACCGATTGAATTTAAACTTTCAGTAGATGAAAATATACCCGCTAATTTAATCGGCGATGAATTGCGTATCAAGCAAATTCTTAACAACCTGCTTTCCAATGCCTATAAATACACAGATGCCGGTGAAATATGTTTTTCGATTTCTGTTGAAGTTAATGAAGAAAATGACGACGATAATGTGAAACTCGCTGTTACAATAAGCGACACAGGACAGGGCATGACCGAGGAGCAGCTTAAAAGCCTTTACGATGCCTATTCACGGTTTAACCTTGATGTAAACAGCGGTATAAACGGCACGGGTTTGGGAATGAATATCACGAAGCGTCTTATAGGAGCTATGGACGGCAAAATAGATACAGAAAGCTGCGTTGGTAAAGGTACGGTGGTCACAGTTCATTTGCCTCAGAAGAGAAGCGGTCCGCAAGTATGCGGCAGCGAAATAGTAGAAATACTGCAGACATTTAGTTTCTATAATAAATTAGTTTCAAAAAAATCTAAAATTTCTTATGATCAAATATCTGACGGCAGGGTTTTAATTGTAGACGATATAAATATTAATTTATTAATTGCCGAAGAAATGCTGAAATCGTATGGGCTGCATATTGAAACTGCCGATAACGGATTGGAAGCTGTAGAAAAAATCAAAAATAACGGAAACTACGATATTGTTTTTATGGATCATATGATGCCGGTAATGGACGGCATAAAAGCAACAAAGATTCTGCGTGAAACCGGATATACGCACCCCATTGTCGCTTTGACAGCCAACGCCGTTTTGGGGCAGGAGGAAATGTTTTTAACAAACGGTTTTGACGCTTTTATTGCAAAACCAATAGACTCACATATTTTAGACCAAGTGGTAACGAGGTTTATAAAAAACGTTAAACATCTTGATGAATCAGAACTCCTTAATAAAACAATTGATTTTTTAAAGATGGAAAAAATATTTATATTAGACGCAGAAAACGCGATAAGCGTATTAGAAAAACTGTCCAAAAATATAAGTAACCTTGAAAGCAAGGATTTAGAATCATACATAATTACCGTACATGGTATAAAAAGCGCACTTGCAGGTATCGGCGAAAAAGCGCTGTCCGATTTGGCGTATAAATTAGAGCAAGCCGGAAAAGACAGGAATTTCGGCATAATGGCGAGTTTTACACCTGAATTAATGGAAGCGCTTTCAAATTTGGTTAAAGATTTTAAATCCAGAGAAACAGAGGAAGTTTGGGAGGTATCCCGGGAAGATATAGTTTTTCTTCACAAAAAATATGATGAAATAAAAACGGCGTGCGAAAAATATAACGTAAAAACCGCTAAAAAAGCGTTAGCTGACTTAAAGCAAAAAGCGTGGCCGCGCAGGATAGCCAATATAAACGAAGAAATTTCGGTTAATTTATTATGCGGAGAGTTCAAAAAAGTTTTAATCACCATCGAAAATTACAATGAAGAAACAAAGGAGAATCGGGATGAAAACGATTTTCGTAGTTGACGATAACGGCATTAATTTAATGAAGGCAGATGAAGCTTTATCGGATCATTTTAATGTGATTACAATCTCATCCGCTTTTACAATGTTTGAACTTTTTGATGATGTTATCCCTGATATGATTTTGTTGGATATAATGATGCCCGATATTAACGGGTTTGATGTTTTGGAACGCTTAAAGGCCGATGTGCGGTATGCGGGGATTCCGGTCATCTTTTTAACGAGCATGAACGATGCCGCAGAAGAAGCCCGCGGTTATAAAATGGGCGCTATGGATTTTATTAAAAAACCATTTTCAAAGCAGATTCTTCTTGACCGCATAAAAACAGTTTTGGAATCAGGAGATTCAAAATGTTAAAACGAATTTTAGCAGCAATACTTATCACCGCACTTTTTATTACTGGTTTTTCCGCTTGCGCGGAAAACTTCGTTGTAAAAGGCAAACAACAATTGCATTTAAATCAATATAACGTAAATCCGTTCGCTGACTTCCGTGACGTTCCAGGTATAACCGAGCAGGAGATAACAGACATAGAAAAACTGCAAAGGGAATACGAATCTTTGACATACGCGATGGTTCAGTCAACAGACGCATTCGTAATGGAAAACGGCGAAATTGGCGGGTATGCTGCTTTGTTCAGCGAGTGGCTGACCGGTTTATTTAATATCCCTTTCAAAATAGAGTTTCGTCCGTTGAGTGCTTTATATGAACAGTTAGACGCCCGGGAACTAGACTTCGCGGGAGTTGTAATGATAACCGACGAAAATAAACAAAAATACTATATGACTGACGTTTTTGCCGAACGGCAATTTGTATTGTTCCGGATTGCAGGGAGCAGGAGTCTTAACCGAATAGCGGCTGAACGTCTTCCGAGATACGCATTTTTGGAGAATGCTCCCGCCGAACGCCTCTTTGCGGCACATAACGAAAAAGGGTCATACGAAACCGTGTGGGTCAGGACGGCGATGGAAGGGTATCATGTTATTAAAAACGGAGAAGCCGATGCTTTCTTTACATCGAATAATAATGACGCACTGTATATCCAATACGGTGATGTGGTTTCTGAAGATTTTTTTCCGCTGACTTTTAATCCCGTTGCAATGGCAACAGCAAACCCGGCTTTTGAATCCATAATCTCTGTTGTAACAAAAGCGCAGCGTAACAGTGCGAGTATCTATCACAACGAATTATACAAACGCGGGTATAAGGAGTATCAAAAACATAAGCTGTCTGTGCGGCTTACAGACGAGGAACGTGAATATATAAGAAACAATCCGGTTATACCGATCGCTGCAGTCTCCAGTAATTACCCCATCACATTTTACAATGCGCGTGAAAAAGAATGGCAGGGAGTCTTTTTCGACTTATTGAAAGAGATCGAAGCTCTAACCGATCTCTCCTTTGAGCTTATCACTAATGAATACACCGACTTTTTCGTTCTGTTGGAAATGCTGAAAAATAAAGAAGTATCTTTAATTGGGGAATTACTGTGGACAAAAGCGCGCGAAGAACACTTCATTTGGACAAAAACAGTAATTCAAAATGATTTTTACGCGCTTATATCTATGGACGACCACTTTAATGTTGCCATCAATGAGATCCGAAGTTTGAAAGTAGGCCTAGCCCGCAATACCGGCTACACTGCCATGTTCAGGCAATGGTTCCCGGATCATGATAATACCGTTGAGTTTGACAGTATCGAGGAAACTTTCATTGCCTTGCGTAACGGTGAGGTTGACCTTGTCATGACTACAGAGAGAAGGCTCATGTTCCTGACGCATTATCAGGAGTTAACCGGATATAAACTAAACTATGTATTTGACCAAAGTATAGACACCAGATTCGGGTTTCATAAGGATGATACTATCCTTTGTTCCATTATCGATAAAGCCCTCCAATCCATCGACACAAAAGGGGTATCTGACCGGTGGATGCACAGAACATTTGATTACCGTGCAAAAATAGCCGAGGCAAGGGTGCCTTTGATGATAGGTATAATCATTTCGATTGCGCTCACCTTTGCGCTCATCGTTATTTTAGTGTTGTTTATGTTTTACAGAAGCAGGAAAGCGGCATTGATTGAAAGAAGTGAAGCAAAGGTCGAACAGGAAAAGTTGATGCTGATGCTTAACACCTCTCCAATGAGCATTGTGCTGTGGAATGCGAATCTCCAAATAATTGATTGTAATGAATCGACTTTAGTTCTCTTGGGACTTGCAGATAAACAGGAATATAAAAAAAGGTTTTATACAGATTGTTCGCCCGAATACCAGCCGAATGGTCAACGTTCCGGCGAAAAAGCAGCAAGCCTGCTGCGTGAAGCATTTAAAACCGGTTATTGCTTTTTTGAATGGACCTTAAAAAAACCGGATGACGGTACGCTGATCCCCACGGAGGTTACCCTTGTTCGCGCGAAGTTCGATGAAAACGATGTAGTAATCTGTTATACGATGGACATGAGAGAGCATAAGGAGCAGCTTGCTATAATTGAAAAAATGCGCGATGCGGACGAACGTATGCGCACCTTGCTGGAAATAAACCCGCAAATTAATTTTTTGTTTGACAGTAAATTCAAAATAATTGATTTTAACCCGGCTGCTATGGCTTTTATGGGATTTGAAACAAGAGAGGAAATGTTTTCAGGATTTATCGACCGTTTAACGAAAGCCATACCTGAATTTCAGCCTGACGGAAATAAATCCATTCCGCTATCCGAGCGGCTTATTAAAACTATCGAAGAAGGACAAGTAAAATTTGAAACTGAATTAAATATGCAAGGTCAAAAACGCGTTCTTGATGTAGAGTTCAAAAAAATCCCGCATGAAAACAGTTTTGCCGTTGTAGGTTTTATTCATGAGTTGACGGAATTAAAGAATCTTATCTATGAAGCGGAAAAACAACGCTTGGAGGCAGAAAGGGCCAATAAAACAAAAAGCGTGTTTTTATCGCATGTAAGCCATGAAATACGAACCCCCATGAATGCGATTCTTGGCACTGCTGAAATTGAATTGCAGAAGGAAGATACCTCACCGGAAATCATAGAAGCTTTCAATATGATATACAACTCCGGGAATTTGCTGTTAAACATTATTAACGACATTCTTGACCTTTCAAAAATAGAGGCAGGCAAGCTTGAAATTATAAACGAAAAATACGACATTCCGAGCATTATTTACGATACGGTGCAGCTGGTTTTCCTGCGTTATGACAGCAAACCTATAGAGTTTGTCCTTAAAATAGACGAAAACACACCGCTTGATTTCATCGGCGATGAGCTTCGTATCAAACAGGTACTAAA
>WQXC01000043.1 GCA_009785045.1 Treponema sp.
AGCTGTTCTATTTCGTAACCCAGGTCTTCGAGATATTTTAACAGGCCGTCAGGTCCGTGTATATGAGCAAGGCCGACGATTACAAAATATACCTTATCGGAAGTCAGGTAATGTTCGATTTGGGGAAGCCATAAGTCGTGCCTGTCTGTTATTAACGATTTGTATATTTCCGGCCAGTGTTCTTTCATTTCGGTAAGTGTAAGTTCCGTTATTGATGATGCTCCTATTTTCCACTGTGCCAAAAGTATATTTAATAATGCTCCGGTATATTCCATATCCTGCAATGAATACAATACATATTCATTTTCGTAACCATCACCCATTGTTAAAATCATGTCTATCTGGGATTGGACTGATTCAAGAAAATCAATAGGTTTATTTTCGTAATCAGCTTTATTGTAATAATAATCGTCTACGCCTTCCTGAACAAACCCATATTTTTCCATCTGAAATAATGTTAATATATTCATTATCATAGCTGGCTTTAAGTTTCCTATATCATCTATCACGATTCCGTATTCCATACAAGCTGCAGAAAGTAGTTCGTACACTTCTTTATTTAAAATAGATTGTAATCCTGTTCCGACTGGTAAAAACATACTGTCCATTAAATACTGTATAATTTCCGGACTTTCCATTTGTTTTGTATCTGCTTCCAGGATAAGAATATCTGATTGTGAAAAAGCATAATCAAAATTTCGCGGCAGCGGAAAATCAGATTCCCGCAAAATATGGATGCTTCCGCCAAGAAACATAGTATTATTTTCTGAAGTTATTAACCATACAGAAGTTTTAGACTCGGAAAGTCTTTCATCCCGAATACCCGCGGCAAAAAGCGGAAGCCCTGTTATAATAAGGAGAATAACAGATAAAGTAACGATTCTTTTCATGCTTTAATAATAATCTGTTTTTATTGGTATTTTCAAGAGGGTATACTCAATTAGGGATCTGCGTATACTTTCCCGCGGACTATTCTTAATTTTTAACTTCTTCGCTTTTTTTAATTGTTGCGGCAAAAATACTGCTGATAAATCCAAGTATGGCAGACATTGTAAATAAAACTTCGATTCCGGCAACCTTCCAGATCCAGCCGCCGATAAGAGCGATAGAAACGCTAAAAATGTGATTAACAGAAATGCCTGTAGAAAGGGTAGCCGTAATTTCTTCCCTGTCCGAAGAAATACGCTGGACATATACGTTATTCGCCATGCTTGCAACCGAGATAACCTGATCAAGCACAAAGTTACAGCAGATTACAATGAATGCGATAGCAGGAGTAAATAAAATATGCGAATAGCCGTATAACAGGCAGACAACAACCAGGATGAGCGTATCTGCAATCATTACTTTTTTATATCCAATCTTATCGATTAGTTTACCGATTAAAGGACTGCAGAACATAATAAAAACAGAGCAAATTGCCAAAAGAAGCGAAATCGTAGAAGGATCTGCCATGTATTCACGGACAAGAACGTAGGGAGCAAAAGTAAGAAAGATTTGCTTACGCGAACCGTAAAAGACTTCCATAATGTAATATTTGGTAAATTTCTTTGCAAAATAAAAACGCTGTCTTGGCGCTTTAAGAGTTGTCTCTTTTAAAGCGGCGGCTACCAAAGCTGCTGTAGTCATTAGTGCTGCCGCAATGCTAAATACAATCCTGTATCCTATAATGTCGATTCTTGAAAAATCTTTTTTCTCCAGTACAAAAAAGATACCTGTAACAAGAAGAAGGCCCGCAATGGTGCCAAGCTGTCCGATTGATGTGGTTATTCCCAGCGAAGCCCCTGATTTTTCACGCTTTGCCATCTCCATTGCGATAGTGCTTCGTACAGGCATAATTATATGTTCGCCTGTGCTGAATAAAACCATAAAAACCACAACAATAATTTTTGTTAAAAATAATTCGCTGGTGCTTGTAAGTAAAAGCCCAACCATTCCGCCTGCCATAAGCGCAATGCCTATTTTAAAAACCCTGCTGTCTGCAAACCGGTACATTAATGCAAGAATAAAAATTAATAAAAGACCAGGCAATTCCCTGAATGCATCGACTATCCCGCGCTCGAACTCATCGATATTTACAATCTCTGATAAATAATTATTTTGAACACCATGCTTCATTCCGATTGCTATTCCAAAAATTACAAGAACACTTAAAAACCTGCCAACCTTTACATCGGGAAGATAAATAATATCAAGAAAGCGCGGGCGTTTCATAAATAAAGACTTCCTTCTGTGTTCTTTGTGCCTTTGTGTCTCTGTGAGAGATCTTCTTTAATAATATTTGCAATCTCTATTTCATTACCGCTGCACTCAACCCACTTTACCCCCGGTATGCCTGCGAAAAACGTAATCTGCCGTTTTGCATAACGCCTGCTGTTCTGCGCGATTAAGACCTGCACCCCGTCAACATCATCAGAAAGCCGCCATTTACCGGCAGCCTCCGGATCTTCCACAAAAAATTCCCTGTAGCCGATTGCGCGTAAACCCGGGTCATCGGGAGTGAATCCGGCTTCGAATAGCGAACGTACTTCTGCAGCAAGACCCTGCTCAAACATCTGCGCACAGCGCAAGTTAATGCGCTGGTAAAGTTCTTCACGCGGCCGCGACAGCCCTATTATATTAAAACGGAAATTACTGCTTTCTTTTCTTTCATTAACTTCAAACGAAGATAATGGCTGCCCGCAGGAGCGGTAAACTTCCAGCGCGCGCAATAAGCGGTATTCATCATTTATATGAATACGTCCGGCGCTTACCGGGTCGCAGGCAGACAGCTCTTGCATGAGCGCGGCGGCGCCTTTTTCGGCAAGTTCAAGCTTTAAAATATCGCGAATTTCCATATCGGAGGGAGGCGCTTCGCTAAGACCTAAGATAAAGTTTTTTAGATAAAATCCGGTTCCTCCGGATACAACAGGTAGTTTTCCCCGGGATGTTATTTCCAGACATGCTTCACTTGCAAGGCGGACAAAGTCCCCTGTGTTAAACTGCTGCGAAGGATCACGGATATCGATTAAATGGTGGGGCAGGCAAGCGCGCTCTTCTATGGAAGGTTTTGCAGTGCCAATATCCATTCCGCGGTAAACCTGCATGGAATCTGCGGAAACGACCTCGGCTTGAAAATGAAGGGATTTAAAAAGTTCAAGAAGAATATGGGTTTTTCCAGACGCTGTCGGTCCAAAGAGAACTAAAACCGGAATGGAATCTTTATCCAAAAGGCTTATTCAGCTTCCAGGCGAAACTGGACTTCCTTGGTAAAAACCTGCAGTGCGGCAAGGGCGACCATTTTACCGTCGTAGTCTTCTTTCTCTTCCTTGTCCATTAAGGAGGAAAGCTGATACGCTCTGCGTGAGGCCGCTGTGGTTATTTCGTACATATTGTCACCGTATTCGATGAGGTCTTTTAAAGGGAATATCATAGCCTTATTACTACCATATTTATCGATTAATGTCTAGGGCTACAGGAATATCTTCTCCAGGAACATTGCCAGGCCTTCTTCCGTGTTGGGACCGTAAATCAGGTCTGCGGCATCCTTTATTTTTTCCCTGGCATTTGACGGGGCACAGGCAAATCCGGCTATCGGGAACATCGGCAGATCGTTTTCTTCGTCTCCAAAAGCAATAACTTCCTCTGGTTTTAAGCCCCTGTGTTCCATGGCGATTCTAAGGCCTTCGCCCTTGGAAACACCGGCATTTATGACTTCCAGAAAAGTAGGATAACTTCTTATAACATTAATCTGTTCGCCAAAGCGATCTTTCATCTTTTGGCGGACTTTATCGTGCAGGGAAGGGTCGGCAATGAACATTCCCTTTATACAGCCGTCTATTGGCAGAGACGCAATGCTTCTTAAATCCTTTATAACCGGTACAATGCCGGTATGTTTTTTATAGTACTCGGCCTCCGGGCCGTATTTTTCTATTAATAGCGCTTCCCACAATTGATTGGGGTCTTTTTTCCCGGTGTCCGGGGAGATACCTGCCGGAAGATAAATCTGATAATGAATCCCCAATTCGCGCGCAACGCAGGCTCCGTAATCAACCACATCCATATTGATGCAATTTGTGTGCAATATTTTACCGGAAGGGACATCTGCGACTTCTGCGCCGTTAAAAAACACCATAGGACCTTCTGCGCCGATTGCACTGCGGTACTTTTCTGCAGCTTCTATCGCTCTTCCCGTAGAAATCATTATTTGCATGCCTTTTTTTATTAGCCTTATTAAGCAATCTTTTGTTCGAGCACCAAGGATTCCGTCCGGCAGCAGAGTGGTGCCATCCAGATCGATCGCCAGGCATTTAATCATTTTAGGCTCATATTTTCTACTCATGTGGGGATTATAACGGTACAACAAAGACTAATCAACAGATTCAAATTGCTATTATTTCTGATTTGCTGTAGAATAAGTCAGAAATATAATATTTTTAAACAGGGGACGGAAAACGACCCCCTGAGCGAGTATCTGTCCTGGAAACTTCGCACTTCGTGCTCGTTGGAAGTTCCCGAGCGCAAGGGGGCGGGTTTCCGTCCCCTGATATTCAAACGTTATATGCACATTAGGAGTGTTATGAAGGTAATTACATTTGGTGAAATTATGTTGCGATTAGCCCCCGAAGGCTACTATCGTTTTGTCCAGGCTGCTTCCTATGGTGCAACCTACGGCGGAGGCGAAGCCAACGTCGCAGTCTCTCTTGCAGGTTTCGGCATCGATGCCGCATTCGTAACAAAACTGCCCAAGCATGAAATTGGACAGGGTGCAGTAAATAAACTGCGGGAGTTTGGCGTAGATACATCTCTGATTGTCCGCGGCGGCGATCGTGTTGGAATTTATTTTCTGGAAAAAGGCGCTTCTCAGCGTCCTTCCAAAGTTATATACGACCGCGCACATTCAGCAATTGCAGCAGCCGCAGAAACAGATTTTAACTGGGATAAAATTTTTCAGGGTGTAAACTGGTTTCACTTTACGGGAATAACTCCTGCGCTTTCAGACAGCGCGGCTGCAATTTGTTTGGCAGCGTGCAAGGCAGCGCGGTCAAAAGGCATTACAGTTTCCTGCGACATAAACTACCGCGTAAACTTATGGACACGCGAAAAAGCCGGCGAAGTTATGGGCAAATTAATGGAACATGTTGATCTTTGCATAGCAAACGAAGAAGATGCCGCTGATGTTTTTGGAATAAAAGCTGCCGGCAGTGATGTGACGTCCGGCAAAATCAGCCATGACGGCTACAAAGAAGTTGCCTCCGCTCTTGCCAAACGGTTTGGCTGCAAACAGGTTGCAATCACATTAAGGGAATCAATTTCCGCTAACGATAACAACTGGGGCGCAATGCTGTTTACAGGAAACGAATATTATTTTTCCAAAAAATACGCTGTTCATATAGTAGACAGAGTCGGCGGCGGCGATAGTTTCGGCGCGGGACTAATTTACGCAAATCTTAACGGCATGGAAGCTCAGGACAGGCTGGAGTTTGCCGTAGCGGCAAGCTGCCTTAAGCACACTATAGAGGGTGACTTCAATCTTGTCTCCGCAGATGAAGTAAAAAAACTGGCAGCCGGAAATGCTTCGGGCAGGGTACAACGGTAAAAATATGGATATTATAAGAGAACAAAGAACAGAAGGTTCCCATAAACACCGGCTTTTGCATGCTGTTAATGCTACTGCGCGAATTTTATTTGCTGCAATGGAAGAAGAAACATTTGAAGCTTCTGTTCTGGAAAGTATGAGTATTATTTCTCATTGTCTGGATTTTGATCGCGGTTATGTCTGGCAGAATGAAAATAAAAATGGCGTTCTTCATTACGGTATGCGTTTTGAATGGCAGAATGACACGGGCAAACACCTTAATCCTGTAGAAAATAAAGCAATTTATCCGTACTCGCATGTACCTGGCTGGAAAGCAAAGTTTATAAAAGGCGAATGCGTCAACGGTTCGTTAGGTGATCTGTCACAGGAAGAACAGGACCGTTTAAAACCGCACGGCATGAAATCTGTTTTTGCGGTTCCTGTTTATATGCAGGATACTTTCTGGGGATATGTAAGTTTTGATGACTGTATTCAGGAACGTACCCTTTCAGACGATGAAATGAATATACTTCGTTCTGTCGGTTTGATGATCGGTAATGCAATTATCCGCCACGATTTAATTTTTGGAATACGCGCTTCTGTAAATGAGATTATCAATAGCACACAAGCGGGAAAAACTGCCGAAAACCCGGAAGATAAAGATCTTGAGTTTGATAAAATAGAAGAAACTTCAAGGCATCTTTTATATTGGAAGTAGCAGTACAGATATTCCGCACACCAGAATTGCGGAACCTGCAAGCGCATGAGCGTATCTTTCCAGTTTCTCCGCCTTTAAAAGCTGAAACCCCTTTATGCCCAATAGCGTCATTATAAGCATTGTTCCGATTGTAAAAACAGAAAAACTTACTGTTACCAGAACAAGTGTAAAGATGTTCATTGTGGCGGCAGGATACATTAAAAGCGGAATCAACGGTTCGCATGGACCAAGCACAAAGAAAATAAAAAGACCCCAAAAGACATTACCCGTTTTTTTTGTTTTGTGTTCATGTTCTTCGCTGTTATGTGAATGCGAATGTACGATAGTCTGTCCGTCATGACCAATATGAGTATGAGTTTTATTTTTAACCGCGCACCTGATTCCGTAAAGAGTATAGATAAGTCCAAAACCGATTAATACATATGTTGCAACAACCCCGCGGATATCTTCGATATCAACAAGCGATGTAACGCCGGCTGACAGCATTATACCTATAAACCCGAGAAAGACAGATCCCAATACATGGCCAACTCCGCATACCAGAACAATGTATATAGTTTTTCTTATCGTCCAGTTATTTGATTTACTAAGCGCAATAAATGGCACATAGTGATCCACTCCAATAAGTGTATGAAAAAGAGCAAGAGTTATCGATGTTCCCAATAAAATAAATGTTTCTGTCATTTTATGTCTCCTTTTTTAAATATATTAATTAACTCATAAACAGCAACGCTTGCCAGAACGGCAAGGTCTTCGGATCCAAACCATGTTTTTGCCGACTTATCAAAAAGTATATTACCTTCCGGAGGAAACTCTTCACATCCTCTCCAGATTACAAAAGTTAAAGGCAGATATGGAAGTACATTAATTGTAACGGAGGCATCACCAAGTGCCGCTGCCTGTCCTCCAAGAGCAGTGCCTAATTCAATCAATTTTTCCGGTATTGTTCCAAAACACTTTACCAGGGGACGTACTGCTCTTTTATAGAAATTAGGTTCGTAAAAAAGCGCCGGGGCTGTATCCCTGTATGCGATTAATTCTCCTGTCATTTTCTTTGTGCCGCCGGCAGTTAAATAATGAAGCCATAATATCTTTTGAGCATCCTGTGCAGCGGATAAAACTCTGTCCCTGTTTAGCCAGGGCAGGATAAACTCTCCGTTTTCATAACGGGCGCCGCAATCTTCGCATGCCTTTTGTGGCGGTATTTGCGAAAGTTTCTGAGAAGCAAGATTAATCGCGTCCGAATATCCCATACACGGCATTATATATGAATGATTATAAAAAGTAAAATATTGTTTTTTTGGGAATATGATATATAATGACCATTCTTAAGGAGAAAAACATGGCAAGACAAAAGATTACCGAAGCACTCAAGTCGGGGAAAGTGCTTATTTCCGATGGAGCTTGGGGGACTTTTCTCCATATAAAAGGGTTAAAACCCGGTGAATGTCCCGAATTATGGTGCGTTGACCGGCCTGCTGATGTTCTTGATGTGGCAAAAAACTATATTGATGCCGGAGCGGACATGGTCGAGACTGACAGTTTCGGCGGAAGCAGCTTTAAACTGGCGCATTTTGGGCTTGCCGACAGGGCGGCGGTAATAAACGAAGCTGCCGCAAGGATTTCGAGGCAGGCTGCCGGAGACAATAATTGGGTAATAGCTTCCATGGGTCCTACCGGGAAAATGCTTATTACAGAGGAAGTAACAGAGGAAGAACTTTACGAATCGTTTAAAACCCAGGCTGTTGCTTTTGAAAAAGGCGGTGCGGATGCAGCCTGTATCGAAACCATGAGCGATATCGAAGAAGCGTGTCAGGCAGTTAAAGCTGTCAAGGAAAATACAAAGCTGGAAATTATCTGTACATTTACTTTTGAAAAAACCGTGCAGGGTGAATACAGAACAATGATGGGTGTTGATCCGGTTTCTGCAATGAATGCAGTAATTAAAGCAGGCGCTGATATTGTCGGTGCAAACTGCGGAAACGGAATCGAAAGAATGATAGAAATCGTAAGCCAAATGCGTTCGGTAAATAAAACCATTCCGATTCTTGTTCATGCAAATGCAGGTCTTCCAAAAAATGTAAACGGCGAAGTATTCTTTCCGGAAACTCCGCAGGATATGGCAGAACTTGCGCCTAAGCTAGCTGCTGCCGGAGCTAATATTATCGGCGGCTGCTGCGGAACTACACCTGCGCACATTATGGCGATTAAAGAAGCGTTAAATAAATAGCATTCATTTACCAAGGAGAAAAATTATGGTTAAGACAAAATTCCTTTCCACTGCCATCGGCTCAATGCCTTTTGAGGATCCTGATTATGCAGTAGGCGTTTCATTAAAATCAATGGATGCGCCAATTTGGCCGCAGTTACCCAAGCTGGGTTTACTTGAGCAGATGGAAGTGCAGTACTCGGAAAATATTCCCTGCGCTGTTGTTGACGCTGATAAAAACAGAATGTTTTTTCAGACTGATACTGATTATTCGGAAAAATTCGCCGAGTTTTATGAAGCCTACATGGCTGCAACAGATGAAGGCACCGCTGATTTTTCCTCCATGGCAATAAGCGAAAAATATTCCAAAGGGCTTTATGCTTTATTAAAAAACTTAAAAAGCAAAGGATCCAAACTGCCGTGGCTTAAAGTGCAAGCGACAGGACCTGTTACTTTTGCGCTTTCTATCACAGACGAAAATAAACGCGCAATGTACTACAACGAAGAATTCCGTGATGTAATTACAAAGGCGATTATAATGAAGAGCCGCTGGCAGGTGCAGCAGTTCAAACCTTTTGCTGAAAATATTATTTGTTTTATTGACGAGCCGATTTTGTCGGCATTTGGAAGCTCTACTTATGTTTCTGTAAAACGCGAAGATGTTGTAAGTATTTTAAACGAAGTAATCGAAGCCATTCATGCCGAGGGAGCTGTCGTTGGTATCCATTGCTGCGGAAATACCGAATGGAGCATTTTAATCGACGCTGGAGTAGACATTGTAAACTTTGACGCGTTTGAATACGGCGAAACAATAGCAATGTACGCAGACAGTGTAAAAAAACATCTGGAAAGAGGCGGAACTCTTGCATGGGGTGTTGTGCCGACATCAGAAAAAATCAGAGAGCAGACAGTTGAGACTTTGGAAACACAGCTGGAAGAGGTAATGAACAATTTGGCATCTAAAGGAATCGATAAAAATATTATCGTAGAGCAAGCTTTAATTACTCCTTCGTGCGGGACAGGCTCTCTTGCTGTATCAGATGCAGAAAAAGTTTTTTCGCTTATGTCAGAATTAACTAAACGAATGAAAACAAAGTACGGGTTCTAAAATAGTATAGATTAATCCAAGGATTAAAAATGAAATTAGCTGTCTGTGGAAAGGGAGGGGTTGGCAAATCTACCATCGCTGCTTCTGTCGCTTTAATTTTAGCGCAGCGTGGTATTAGAGTGCTTGCTCTGGATGAAGACCCTGATGCTAATCTTGCGGCAGCTTTAGGAATTCCAGGCAGCGCTAAAATTACTCCCATCGCCGCCGAGATTGCACTTATAGAAGAGCGAACCGGAGCAAAGGTTGATCAATATGGACAGGTTTTTAAATTAAACCCCGAAGTCGGCGATGTTGCTGAAAAACTGGCGGTTTCACATAACGGAGTTGAACTCCTTAAACTTGGAGCTGTAAAAAGAGGCGGCGGCGGATGTGCCTGCCCGGAAAATGTTTTTATTAAAGCTTTGGTTAACGATCTTGTTTTATATAAAAACGAAACGCTCATTATGGATATGGAAGCCGGAATTGAACATCTTGGACGGGCAACTGTTACCGGCGTGGATGTTATGGTTATTGTTGTTGAACCGGGTCAGCGTTCATTGGACTGTGCAAAAAATATAATTAAAATGTCAAAAGAAATAGGGCTTTCTAACTTTGTAATCGTTGGGAACAAGGTAACTTGCGACATTGACAAGTGTTATATCGCAGATGGACTTTCCGGATTTGAAGTTTCCGCATTTTTACCGTATTCCGAAGGCATTCGAAACGCTGACAGGGAAGGAGTTTCGGCGCTTGACGGAATGAGCGCGGATCAAAGAGCTGTGATAGAAAGCCTTATCGATAAAATCTGGCAGCCGAATAATAAAGGGCGGCAATTATGAGTAAACTAATTGCCGTAACAGGAAAAGGCGGCGTGGGAAAAACCACTGTCAGCGCTTTACTTATTAAAAACCTGCTCGCTGCGGGAAAAACCCCTGTACTTGCGATAGATGCAGACCCAAATAGCTGTCTTGATGCTGCGTTAGGTGTAAATGTTACAGAGACTGTAGGCAGAGCGCGCGAAGATGTTAAGACTTCTCCTGGATCGGATGTTAATGTTTCTAAAAAGGAATTACTGCGGTTAAAACTTGAAAGCGCGCTTGTAGAATCAAAGGGTTTTGACCTTATCGCTATGGGAAGGCCGGAAGGCGAAGGCTGCTATTGTTATGCCAATAGCGTATTAAAAGATGTTATTGCAGATATTTCCGGCAGTTACCCTTATGTTGTTCTGGATAACGAAGCCGGTTTGGAAAATCTTTCCCGCCGCATTGTTCAAAAAGTAGACTTAATGGCGCTTGTATCGGACGCTTCCAATTCGGGGCTGGAAACCTTGCTTCGGCTTTATGAACTTTCACGCGAAATGAAAATGTCCTACGATAAACTGGCGCTGGTAATAAACAGACTGCGCGGCGGCGCGCTTCCCGCAAGGCTTAACGAAATAAAGGAAAAAACAAAGGCAGACATTATTATCGGACTGCCTGATGATAACGAAATTGCGGCATTTGCCGAAGAATCAAAAAGTTTTTTGGATATATCAAATTCAAACCCTGTTTATTTAAAGACAGGTGAATTATTAATATAAAAGGATTAGTAATGGAAAACAAAGATTATATTTTGTCAAAAGTAAGTGACACAGCATCTGTTGAGATGCTGGAAAAAAGCAAGGCGGAATGCATTGAAACATGCTTTGAGCGTTCGGATGCTCAAAAGCCGCACTGCGGTTTTGGTTTAAAAGGCGTTTGCTGCCGTATCTGTCACATGGGACCGTGCAGGATCACGCCGAAAGCGCCCAAGGGAATCTGCGGAGCGGATGCCGACACAATCGTAGCGCGTAACTTCCTTCGCGAAGTTGCTGCAGGTACTTCTGCGCACTCTGATCATGGCCGTCACCTGATCCTTAAATTAAAAGCCGCTGCCGAAGGCAAAGCGAATGGCTCTGCAATTAAGGACGAAAAAGCGCTATTTAGAATTGCCAAACTCTACGGAGTAGAAACAGAAAACCGCGAAATTAATTCGATAGCGCTTGAATTGGCAAATTTATTCTTACATGAATTTTCTTCGCAGGAAGAAACTTTAAAAACTCTTGAACTTGCGCCTGAAAAACGTAAGGCAATCTGGGAAGCAAAAGGCATTAAACCCTGCGGCATTGACCGCATGGTTGTTGAATCTATGCACCGTACATCTATCGGCGTAGATCATGATTATAAAAATCTTCTTATGCATGCCTTCCGCACTGCGCTTTCAAACGGCTGGGGAGGCTCAAGAATTGCTTCGATGGTTTCGGATATTTTATTCGGAACTCCATCTCCCGTTAAAAGTTCTGCAAACCTTGGAATTTTAAAGGAAGATACCGTAAATATCTTGATCCACGGCCACGAGCCTGCTATTTCGGAAATATTAACTGTTGCAGTTTCTGCTCCGGATGTTAAAGAATACGCCAAAACGGCTGGAGCGTCAGGCATTACCCTTGCAGGCATTTGCTGTACTGCCAACGAAGTATTAATGCGTCACGGTGTTCCGCTTGCAGGAAATATGCTCCAACAGGAATTGTCAATTGTTACTGGCGCGATAGAAATGATGGTTGTCGATGTTCAGTGCGTTATGCCGGGGCTTATCGATGTTGCAAAAAATTACCACACAGAAATTGTTTCCACAACCGACATGGCAAAAACAATTGGCGCAAACCACATGGCAGTTGGAGAGACAGATCCTCTATCTGCCGCAAAAGCAATTGTAAAACGCGCAATCGATAATTTTAAAAAGAGAGATAAATC
>WQXC01000044.1 GCA_009785045.1 Treponema sp.
ATGATGTTTCTAAGCTCTGATTACATGGTTTCACAGTATCCGCATGTGATTTATGTTTAAAGTTGTAGTAATATATAATCAACATGAAAATCCTGCCGGTAACACCTGAATCCCTTAAAGAAGGGGCTGAAATCCTTAAAAATGGGGGGCTTGTGGCATTTCCGACGGAAACTGTCTACGGGCTGGGAGCTGACGCGTTTAACGCTCAGGCTCTTGCGAAAGTTTTTGAGGTAAAAGGCCGCCCTCATTTTGACCCATTAATTATCCATATTGCTACAATTAAAAGCCTGGAGAAAGTAGCAAGCCTTACGTTATTAAACGAGAAAACACGGAATAAACTCTTTGTCCTTGCCGAAAATCTATGGCCGGGGCCTCTTTCCATTATTCTGCCAAAAAATGAAAAAATACCCGGTATTGCAACAGCAGGTTTACAAACAGCAGCCATTCGTTTTCCGGCTCATGAAACAGCGCAAAAGTTAATCTCTTTTTCCACAGGAGCAGTTGCGGCTCCAAGCGCAAACCCGTTCGGCAGTCTTAGCCCGACAAGAGCGGAACACGTATGTGATGGACTAGGAAATAAGATTGATATGATACTTGATGAAGGTCCTACCCGAATAGGGCTTGAATCCACAGTGCTGGATATTACAGGCGATGTATTAAAAATACTGCGGCCAGGCGGCACACCAAAAGAAGCTATCGAAAGACTGATTGGTCCTGTCGCTGACGGGTCTTCCATTGTTGATGATAGTACGGCTCATGCATCCCCAGGACAGTTAAAAAGTCATTATGCTCCAAGAGCTTCACTTAATACATTGAGCCGTGAAGAAATAATTAACAAAGTAATTGAACCAAACACTGCTTTTCTCTTTTTTGACGGAGCAACAAGAGACGTTTGGTTAAAAACACAAAAACCGCAAGAATTATTTGTTTTAAGGTTTCTATCCGAAACTGGCGATTCAATGGAAGCTGCATCCCGCCTTTTTGAAACCTTACACGAACTTGATAAACATCAGGTTTCCAGGATATATGCACAATTGGCTCCTAACGAAGGATTGGGAACAGCTATTAACGATAGATTAAAACGAGGAGAAAAAAAATGAAAACGATTATTCTTTATGCAACCAAACACGGAGCTGCAGGCGAGATTGCGCAGCGTATCGCAGAAAAAATTGACGGCGCTGTTGTTCATGATTTAAAACAGGCACTGCCTTCTCTTGCAGATTTTGACTGCATTATAGTGGGCGGTTCGATATATGCCGGAAGTATCCGCAAGGAAGCAAAAACATTTTTAACAAAGAATGCGGAAATTTTAAAAGAAAAAAAATTAGGATTATTTTTATGCGGGCTGGATTCCAGCGGCAAAGCAGCATACTTTGAAAAAAATATTCCCGCTGATATTTTACAAACGGCAAAAGCAAAAAGTTTTTTGGGTGGAATATTCGATCCTAAAAAAACCGGAGCCATGGAACGGTTTATTATTAAAATTGTTACAAAACAATCCTGTTACATGAGTACAATTAAAGATGAAAAAATTGTTAAATTTGCAGAGCAAATGAAAGCTTAATCCATGCGCCAGTTACCCTCAGATAATACATATCTGCCGGGTCTCTTTCCGTTGGTTTCATAAAATGCGTCAAAGTTATTCGCGGTTGTATATAAAATATTACCGCTGACATCTGTAAAAACAATATTGCTTCTGATACGGCCGTCCGAAGATCGCGCGTCAAAAGCGCGGTTACCTAAAGTCTGCAGTGACGCAGGGATTGTAACGCTTGTAATAAAATTGTTGTAAAATGCACCGTCTCTGATAACCGTAACTCCCGAGCCAACCACAATGCCGGTAAGCCTGTTGCCGGAAAAAGCGCCCTCGCCTATTGTTGTAACATTTGCAGGAATATCAACATTTCTAAGTTTATTGTTAAAAAAAGCATAATCATCGATTATAGTAACGCTTGCTGGTAATTCAATAACCTCTATCAGATTATTGGAAAAAGCGCCTTTACCAATGTTTGTAATACCTGAACCTAAAGTAACATTAACAAGCCTGTTACTTGTAAACGCTCCCCTTCCGATTCTTGTAACATTATTGCCGATTGTCACAGTTGTAAGTCTGTTGTACGAGAAAGCGCCATCACCGATAACAGTAACAGAGTCTGGAATTGCAACCTCTCTTAAACTTTTACCGATAAATGCGCCGTCGCCGATAATGGTAACTCTTTTTCCATCAATAGTTTCTGGAATAGAAAGAGTATTTGCCCTGCCTGTGGAACCGGTAATTGTAAGACCTGTACTGTTGTCTTCTACAGTAATCCTAAGACCGCTTTCGGCAAAAACGAAACCTGTGCCTGCGATAACAAAAACAACCAATAAAATAACGATTTTCTTCATTTACACTAATTATAATGCCGATTCAGGCAAGTATCAATATAAAAAAAGGGCTGGTTTCCCAGCCCCTTTTGCGGTCAATTTAAAGCTTTATTCATCGACATATTCGTCGCTGTAAAAATCATCATCATATAAATCAGATTCGTCATTAGAAATTGGCTCTTCTATAACTGAAGTATTTGGCTGCGTAAAGATATCACTTATTTCTGGAATGATAGTATTTATTATATCAAGAGCAGCTCTTGCAGGCATAATGTATTTAATTTCTATATAACCTTTAACGCCGTCAACTAAAACAGGAACAAATATCTTGGTGCCTCTAACAACAATTTTTCCAGTAATTGTAACTGCATCACCAAAATTAACCTTTTTAACTTCTACCTTTTCGTTAGGACGGGAAAAAACCGGAATATTTGGAGTTGTATTTGCTACAACAGCAGCAACACCTTGTCTGCCGGTATTTTTTGCGGCAACAACAACATTTTCATATTCTGTTTTTATCTTATCAATTTCTTTACCTGTTTCTATTGCTTTACCTATTGCGCCGCCAATCAGAATAGCAAGGGTAATCGCAACAGCAATTCCCGATCCAATAAGGAAAGTCATCATTCTGCCGGCATTAGAACCTCTTTTTCTGGCGGCTTCCTGATCATATGGTTTAACCTTGGAAAAATAGAGAATGATTGATGCAGCAATTACTCCAAGCGTAACAAAAATTCCTACCACTGCATTAAAAATTGCGGCAATACAAGCTACGATGATTCCATAAAAAGCAATAGTAAAGCTATTTTTAACCATATTGGTTAGTTCCACAGCGCCCATTAGTTTTATAACATCAAAATGCCATAACCAAAACCAAAGAGCCGGCACTACAAGAGGCACGATGAAAAACAGAACAAGCGGAAACTGCGGCATAAGCACACCGCGGGATATAATTCCAATCAATAAAAAGAGAGCAAGCAAAAGAACCGAACATGATATACCAATAATCAATGTTTGCAAAAGTTTTGCAACGCTTCCCATTTTAAAAAGCGAGGAAAATAAAGAACTGACAAATTTGCCAATCAGTAAGGGTATAAGCTGAACAGCAGCCATTGCGCCGCCTTCGGTTTCTACTACAAAAGTATTGTCGATGCTGCCCCACTTTCTTTCGTGAGCTTCAGCTTCGGTAATTTGAGCTCCAGTGGAGTCTGTTATTGTTCCATCTGCATGCTCAGTAATTGATTTTCCATCCTGAGTTAAATATTCCATATAAATCTCCTTATAAGGTTGATAAGCGATTATATCATATTTTAAAGATTTTGCAAACCAGAAAGATTTAATGGAATAAAAACAAAAAACCCGACCACTAAAACTTTTGCTGTAAACTAAAGTTTAATGATCAGGTTAAAATTTAATGGGCGGTACAAGACTCGAACTTGTGACCCCCAGCGTGTCGAGCTGGTGCTCTAACCAACTGAGCTAACCGCCCAGTGAAACTTACTTCACTCTTTCGCGGATAGCTACGTTTACTTCTATTTTGTTACCGGAACCGAGCTCCATAGGCACAATAAGCGCTTCTACTTCGCCGAGGTTTGTGGATACTTCCATATTATCGCCGGTAAATAAAGCCGGCGGAGTAAGGTCAAATTTAAAGCAAAGATCGTGCAGTTTGGTTACTGCCTGAGCAGTAATCATATTGGCAAGCTCCTGAATTGTTGCCTTGGCAAGTTCATCAAAAACAGTGAAATTCTCACCGTTCATGGAACCGGCAACACTTAAAGCTGTATCTTTTGTCATATCAAAAAGGACACGCCCCTCAACATCTCCGGCAAGACCTACAAGGGCAGCTACACCCATGATGGACATTGAGGTAGGTTTAAGGTAAATTTCACCGCGTTTTACTTCGGAATTCAACACCTCTTTTAATACATTATAAGCTGACTCCACAAAGGGGTTGATATACTCAACTCTCATAATTCTCTCCTTAATATTTTTACTAAATCATGCACCATACATAAAAGCGGAAACCGGATCATTGGCTATTGCCTGCCACATGCCGCCGCCTATAAGCTCTTCGTTCCTGCCAACAATAACAATTCCGCGATTTTTCAGTTTATCAGAAAAATCTGTTATAATCCTTGACTGTTCCTGCGCAGGCAGGAATGAAATAACATCCCTTGCCAGGATAAAATCAACTTCCGGCAGGGTGTTTTCATTTGTTATATCATGATACTCAAAAACAATCGAGTCCCTGATAACCTGATTAAATGTATAACCGCTTGACCCTCGCACCATAAACGGCCTGCAGAACTCCGGTACTTCTTCCAAATCGAAGATCATATTGGGAGCCTGTGACACAGCCATGATATCGTTGTCATTCGCCCAAATTTTAATATGAGCGTTAGGATACCTGGTTCTAAGTATACAGGCAAATGAATAAGTTTCATAGCCCTTTCCGCTGCCAATATTCCAAACATTAATGTTACCCGAAGAAATTTCCGGCAATATTTTCCTGATTGCCTGAGCGTAAGATTCATTCCAGAACTCACCGGAACACGGGGATGCGAAATTGCGAAGGAATTCGTCCGCTTCCGAAGCGCTCCTTAACTGCAGATCTTCACCGGAACGGCCATTACTCCATTCGCTAAAGCGTCTTTGCAGCCATCTGTCGTTTACGCCGGTAACAGTAAACCGCCGTAAAGCCGCGAGGCTCTCCTGGATAAAACCGATAGCCGAATTTGCGGCAGAACGCTGCTCTGCAACCTGTTCTCCGGATGATGACGGCGGCGGCGGCACATAATAGTCTCCGGAATCGGAAACTGAAGTGCGGGATGATTTCTTTTCTTCATCGCTTACTGTAAATATGCGTACAACATCAAGGATGATGTAAAGGTCACCCTGTTTTTCTACAACGCCGCTTATATACTTAATGTTAATATCGCCGAAAATAGGATGCGGCGGCTGAATTGATTCTTTTGTAATTCCAACAACCTTATCTATTTTATCTACGATTGTTCCGTAAACCTGATCATTAATATGAAGGATAAGCATGTTTTCGAGATTATCAGCTTTTGGATCTACCGGCAAATGAAAGAACTGCCTTAGATCGATAATAGGAATAATGTCACCGCGTAAATTGTACACGCCGCGGACATAGGAAGCCGCGTTGGGTACATAAGTAAATTTATCGGCTTTTGCAATTTCCTTTACATTCATGATATCAACGCCGTAATCTTTACCGGACAAAGAGAAAGTAACCATTTTAAAATCTACATTCTCTACGCGTTCTTTTTGTTCCTGTAAATCGGCGTTAACCTGTTCTAAATCTCTAATTACTGCCGCCATATATTACCTACCGTGTTGAAGCTTCGCGGATTCGGCGCTGCTCCATTTCCTTTTTTAGTCCCAGTTCAAGAAGCTGGCTTACATCGATAATAAGAGATACCGATCCGTCTCCCAATATCGAAGCTCCTGCGATTCCCGGAGAATTGGTAAACTGATCTCTTAACGGTTTGATAACAACATCTTCCTCACCAATAAGACTGTCTACCATGAAGCCCATTTTTTTCTCTGCTGTTCCTACTATTACAATAAAGTGGAAATCAGAATCTTCCTCTGTTTTAATGCCAAACAAGCGGTTAAGACGCAGCAAGGAAATAACATCACTGCGAATATTGAATACTTCGTAATTGTCGATCTTTTTAATCTCTTCCGGTTTGATTCGCAAGCTTTCGATAACCGATGTAATCGGAATCGAATAGATTTCCGGTCCGACTCTGACCAACAACCCCTGAATAATTGCCAATGTTAGCGGCAATTTAATTGTAAACTTGGTTCCCTTACCGCGTTCCGAGTTGACAGTAACGGTACCGTTAAGGTCATCGATCTGGCGGCGTACTACGTCAAGACCAACACCGCGGCCGGAAATACTTGTTATCTGCTGAGCGGTTGAAAAACCAGGTTCAAATATCAAATTAAACGCTTCTATGTCTGTTAAAACCTTATTTGGACTGATAATTCCGCGTTCTACAGCTTTTGCCTTTACTTTCTCAACATCAATACCCTTGCCGTCGTCTCCGATTTCTATAACGATCATGTTGCCTTCGTTGGCGGCTTTTAACAGAACTGTGCCTTCTTCCGGCTTACCGGCAGCGAGCCGCTCTTCTACTGATTCAATACCATGGTCAATAGAGTTTCGCACTGAGTGCATAATCGGATCCAAAAGGTCTTCTATTACAGATTTATCGAGTTCGGTATCTTCACCTTCGATAACCAGATGTATTTTTTTGTTAAGCGACTTTGAAAGATCGCGCACAAGACGCGGGAAACGGCTGAATATCTGACTGATCGGCACCATGCGAATGCGCATAACACCTTCCTGAAGTTCTCCGGTTATTCTGCCAAGGTTCTGCGAAGTTGAACGGAACTTTGCTATACTGCTCTTAAACGATGTTTCAAAGCCGTCAAACATTGTAAAAATATCGCTGTAATTATCATTAATGTCTTTGCGCACATCTTTAATGGATTTGCCGTTTTGAATACTCTCAAGATACGCCGGCATACTGTCAAATAAATTCTTAATTTTTTCGCGGTACAGATTTTCCAATTCGCGGAGCTGGGCTGTAAGCACATTAAACTGCATGCTTATCTGATTAAAAGTTGCTTTAGTAATAACTGTTTCAGAAACAAGATTTAAAAGATCGTCGATTCGTTTTGAATCTACGCGCAGAATTGAACCTGCTTCTTTTCCGGCTTTTTTGGCATCCTCGGAACTTCTGTCAGAAGAACCTGCGCTTGATTTTGGCGCATCTGCAGCTTCAGCAGCAGGAGCGGGCGCAGCAGCAGGCGCAGAAGCTTGAGCAACAGGAGCAGCAGCAGGTTTTGGAGCAGGCGCAGGAGCTGCAGCTTTTACCGGCGTAATGTTGGAGATGTTTGTAACATCTGCATCAAGGCTTACATCCGGCAGGATACATGCTTTTTTTAATTTCTGTAAATCTTCCTGAGAAGCAATATAATAATCAACTGTCGGGAAAAAATTATCGCCGTAGAGCTGTTCAAAATCCGGAATCGTCCTAAGAACAGTTCCGTAACTTTTTAAAACGGCATAAACTTGTATACCGCCTACTGTATTCATCAAACTGGTTTCGTCAAATTTTACTGATACTCTTAAAATTGGTAAGCCGCCGTCGACGGAATCCCTTAGTTCATCCAGTTCTCTTTCGGTAAGTCCCTGATCACCTGCAGAAGCGGGAGCTGCTTTAACAGGAGCCGGAGCTGCAGCAACTGGAGCAGGAGCCGCAGCTTTAACAGGCGCTTTTGCAGCACCCTTAACCTGCGCTCCCATCAATGCCCGAAGTTTACCTTCGATCGCGGAAGTATCTTCGTTGTATATTGAACCGTTCATTCGTTGATCAAGCATTGCCTTGATAACGTCGATAGCCTGAAGCAAAGTATCGACGACACTTTCGTTAACTGAGATTTGATCCGAGCGGATTGCGTCAAACACATCTTCTACAAGATGGGTAAACTTAGAAAGCTCCATCATTTCCACAGTTGCGGATCCACCCTTAAGGGTATGAGCCGCACGGAAAATCTCATCCACAGCGTCTTTATTGGCGCCTTCGTTTTCAAGAACCAATACGTTTTGTTCCAAAGTATCCACCTGCATTTGGGCTTCGCTGAAAAAATCCTTTAGGAGTTCCTCATTGTTGGGATCAAGATAATCACTCATATATATCAATATCTAATAAAAAGAGGTAAAAGTCAATACAGAATATAGTTAAATATGGAAGAATTTGCTCCATAAATAGGAAAAATAACCATCTTTTGAAAAAAAGGCATAATAATTGCATTGTTTTTAAAAAGGTATTAATATATATAGTATGAAACGATTGTCTTTTCTTTATATTTGCTTAATATTACTTTTCTCGGGTTATATGGGACTTGGCGCCCTGGAACTGGAGATAACCGGGGGTGTTAATGGCTTAACTTATCACCCGGACAAGTCCAGATCATATACCGATACAGGCGACACCTTTAATCCGTATCCTTTTGGCTTGGCAAATATAGGTTTAAGTCATGATATTTCCGAAGCTTTGGCGTTTAGCGTCTATATCAATAGAGATAATATCCAGCAAAATAGTATATATGCCAAACTTAAGTCAAGAACTGACTATTTTGGGTTCGAATTTGGCCCTTTTGTAGGAATAACCGATAATTTTGATGTTCCGGATGCCGGAATTTCCGGAAGTTTGGAGTTTACCATCCCCGGAACTGCATTTATATTAGTTTCCGGCTTATCTACACTGGGTTCCCAATTTGAATTTACCAGTAATAACCAGCGTGAAGCCGCAGAAGCCAAACTTGGGATATGGCTTGGAAGTACGATTATCTCATTTTCCGCAAATACAAGAAGTTTGACCAGGGAAAAAGAGGAATTCCTGGCTGTTACCGATTCATTAACCAGGCTTATGGGCAGCCTGGAGTTCTTTGCAAAAAATAAGGGTTTTTCCGGTAATTTTGACTTTGGATATCAGACATATTCCAGGTTATATCAGAGGGGAAGACTGGAATTCTCCGATGAACTGAACTCATGGTTTGGAGGTTTTGGGATAAACTGCAAGCTATCGCAGCCTTTAAGGCTAAAGTTAGGGCTGGAAGTGCCATTCTTAATCGATAATGATGAACGCTTCTGCGTCACGCCTATTTTTTGGTTTTTATCCAGGGCATATGCAGGCCTTGTTTACTCTTTTAATTAACGCCGATGGAAAACAGTATTTCTGAACTTGATATAGTTATCCGTCTTTGCCTGGCATTTCTCGCCGGCGGAATAATAGGGATGGAACGATCCAGCCGCCGCCAGGTTGCCGGATTAAGAACTCACATACTTATCGCTATAGGCGCATGCTGCCTTATGCTGCTTTCAATTTGGATGCCGCAGCAATACGGCGGCGACCCTGGAAGAATCGCAGCACAGGTTGTATCGGGCATGGGCTTTCTGGGAGCAGGCGCAATTATCCGCCTTGGTAAAAATATCAGGGGTTTGACTACAGCGGCATCCCTGTGGCTTACTGCAGGAATTGGCCTTGCCATAGGCGCCGGAATGTATATTGCTGCCCTTACTGCAGAAATCCTTGCACTTATTGCCTTAGTGGTGCTGAACCATCTTGAAAGAAAATTGTTTCCCGAAGATAATTGGAAAAAAGACGAACCTTAATACAGGGAAAGAATGTATTCACAACATACAGTAAGCGAGCTGCTGACTTACTTAACAGTAAGTCAGCTTACAGAGCAGATCCGCTTGAGCCTGGAAGGTTCATTCCCGGCTGTTTGCGTAGAAGGTGAAATCTCAAATTGCAGACCGGCAAGTTCCGGTCATCTTTATTTTAGCATGAAAGATTCCGGCGCAAAGATTGACGCCGTAATGTTTAAAAACAGGTTAAGAACTTTAAACTTTGAGCCAAAAGACGGAATGCTTTTGCGTGTACGCGGAAGCCTTTCTGTATACGCTCCCCGCGGAACTTATTCCATTGTATGCGAAGAAATGGAAATTGCGGGAGCAGGCGAAATTCTTGCTTTGCTGGAAAAAAGAAAACAGAAACTTGCCGCAGAAGGCCTCTTTGATGCAGAAAAAAAACTCCCTCTGCCCCGCTTTCCTGCAGTTGTTGGAGTTATTAGTTCTCCCACTGGAGCTGCGGTACGTGACATTTTAAACATACTTACAAGACGCGCGGCAGGAATAAAAATAATAATACTTCCTGCTCCTGTGCAGGGCAATGAAGCCGCGCCTCTTATTGCTGCGCGAATACGTCAGGCAAATCAATGGAAACTTGCAGATGTTTTAATCGTAGGAAGAGGCGGCGGCTCCCTGGAAGACCTCTTGCCTTTTTCCGAAGAAGATGTTGTACGCGCTGCTGCAGAATCCAAAATTCCTGTTGTAAGCGCGGTAGGCCACGAAATTGACTGGGCGTTATGTGATTTTGCAGCGGACTTAAGAGCGCCAACGCCATCTGCGGCTGCAGAATTGGTCAGCGAAAATTTTGTTGCAGTTTTAGATACTGTCCAAAAAACAGCAGAAGATATCTTTACTGCAATACAAACGCGCATGGAAAGAGCAAAACTTTTATTAAAACCTTTTGATCCGCAGGACATGGAGTACCGTATTCGTTCAATTCTGCAGCCGCGCCTTGTCCGCCTTGATGACGCAAAAGAAGAGCTGATTGCGGCAATGTCGGAAAATACAGAAGGTTTTAAAAACAGAATTGAACTGGCTGCTGCGGTTTTGGAAGCAGGAAGCCCAACTGCCGCAATGGAAAGGGGATTTTCGGTAGTAACAGACAGCACTGGTAAAGTTGTGCGTAACGCCGGGAAGGTAAAAAAAGGCGATAAACTTGTTATTAAACCATTAAAAGGAAAAATAAGCGCAGTTGCAGAAAGCACCGCAGAAGACTAAGGAGTATATATGGCGAAAAAAGCAGTTTCGGCAGCGCCGGCAAAAGGCAGCAGCATGAAGGGATTTGAAGAACGGCTTGAAAGGCTGGAAAAACTTGGCGAACGAATCCGCAAAACAGATATTCCTCTGGACGAAGCGCTTGCGGCATTCGAAGAAGGTATTCGTCTTGCGCGTACTTTGGAAAAAGATTTAGAAAAAATTGAGAACCGTATAGAAGTATTAATGAATTCTACAGAAGCGCCTGCAGACGAATCGCCTGATTTAGAATTATTTAACACAGGAGAATAAAGTGCCTGATAACAGCCGTATTTCCGTTCTTCCGCCGGAAGAAGCAAAACTCATTGCAGCAGGCGAAGTTGTAGACCGCCCTGCCGCGCTGGTGCGGGAATTTCTGGATAATGCAATAGATGCAGGCGCTTTAAATATAGAAATCTCCATTGATGAAGGCGGCTGTAAAAAGATTGAAGTATCCGATGACGGCGCAGGAATGAATCGTGAAGACTTGGAACTATGTCCGCTGACTCATGCTACAAGTAAAATTCGCAGCCTTAATGATTTAGACACCGCTTTAACGCTTGGTTTTCGCGGAGAAGCGCTGGCTGCAGCTTCTGCGGTTGCCCGCCTGGAAATACTTACCAGTACCGACGGCAGGGAGGCATGGCTTTTAGAAACAGGTCCCGGCGACAGTTATCAGCCGAAACTTGAACAGACTCGCAGAACAAAAGGCTCAACAGTAAGAGCGTTAAACCTTTTTGAAAGCATCCCTGCCCGGAAACGTTTTTTAAAAAGAGAAGGAAGCGAAGCCGCGCTTTGCCGCCAGGCATTTATCGACAAGGTGCTTGTTTTTAATAATATTAATTTCCGTTATCTGCAAGATGGTAAACTAAAAGATTTCCTGCCTGCGGTTGATACAAAAAAAGAAAGGTTTGCAGCGGCGCTGCTGGAAACCGGTACAGATTTTTTACACGAAATATATGTTACAGGCGATGGTTTTTCCGCAGTTGTCGTTATTGGCGGTCCTGAACTTTACAGAAACGACAGGCGCCAGTTATTTATTTTTGCAAACGGAAGAAGAATAAATGATTTTTCACTTATTCAGGCAATTGAATATGGATCCCAGGGGTGGTTTCCAAACGGAACTCATCCTATTGGAGCAGTATATGTAGAGATCGATCCGTCTCTTGCGGATTTTAACATTCATCCTGCAAAACGCGAAGTACGATTCCGTAACCCTGGCGCGATACATCATGTTATCTCCGGCGGAGTAAAAAGTTTTTTTCACAGGAAAGAAGTCGCAAGGATTTCGAAAGAGTCCTCGCAGGAAGAGGAAAAAGAATTATTTGAAAGAGACTCTCACAGAAATATCGAAAATAAAGAAAAT
>WQXC01000045.1 GCA_009785045.1 Treponema sp.
CCTCTATATCGGCATTTGAATTGTATGCCTAAAGTGAGTATGAGAGTGAGGCAGCACGCGTGCCGGGCAAAACATCTACTGGCGCAGCATGGTCTGGGGGTCTGTGTGCGGAAACCACCCCCTTCACTCCGGGAATATACTCCGTTCAGGGGGTAAGGATTTCCGCACACAGCCCCCACAACACTTGATAAAGCATACAATTCAAATGACATAAACCCTGCACGGAGGATTTTTTTCCCACCATAATAATACTTACTATCTTTTATAGGTCTGGGGGCGGAAATTGGCCCCCTTGTGCGAGTATATTCCCGAGCACGAGGGGGTATTTACGCCCCCAGACCTTGTAAATTTTATTAATAATTATTTGGGGGTGGTTTCCGGGCTCAGACTCGCAATTGTAATAATAATTTAGGGGGTATTTACGCCCCCAGACCATGTAAATTCATTAATAATTATTTGGGGGTGGGCGAAAAAAAATCCAGCACCTGACTGGCAGGCGCTGGATTTCATAAAGAACTATTTTTCTATAGTACCAAAAAAACCTTCAAATTATAGAGCTGGTTTCTTGGCTGCCGGTTTCTTCGCAGCGGCTTTTTTCTTTGCGGCTGGTTTCTTTACAGCTTTTTTAGCTGCCGGCTTTTTTGCAGCTACTTTTTTCTTCGCTGCTGGTTTCTTTACAGCTTTCTTAGCTGCCGGTTTCTTTGCAGCTACTTTTTTCTTCGCTGCCGGTTTCTTTGCGGCCTTCTTTGCCGCTGGTTTCTTCGCAGATGTTACTGCCATCTTTCTGTCCCCCTTAACAGGATTTTTACTGCCTTTCACCTTGGCAGTGGTGGGTGTTGTCTTAGCTGACTCCCCTCCCTTTATGTTCTTTCCTGAGTTGTTGATAACAGCTTGCGCACCGGCAAGTCGTGCCAACGGAACCCGGAATGGTGAACATGATACATAGCTTAACCCTGCTCTGTAACAAAAGTCAATAGTCGCAGGATCGCCGCCGTGTTCTCCGCAGATTCCAATTTTGAAATCTGGTTTTACTTTTCTACCTTCGCTGATTGCAAACTCCATTAAACTGCCAACGCCTTCTTCGTCAATCGAATTAAACGGATCAACATCAAGAACGCCTTTCTGAATATAAATTGGCAGGAATGACGCAACGTCATCGCGGCTAAAGCCGAATGTCATTTGCGTTAAGTCATTAGTTCCAAAGCTAAAGAAGTCTGCATATTTGGAAATATGACCGGAGCGGATAGCAGCGCGAGGTACTTCTATCATGGTTCCGATGTGAATTGGAACCTTTACACCCGCCGCGGTAAACACTTTATTAAGTATTTTTTCTGCATTCGGGCGCAATAACCTTAATTCTCTTCCTGTAATGATAAGCGGAATCATAATTTCCGGATTTACAGGGATTTTTTGCTTTGCACAGTCTGCTGCGGCAAGAGCGATTGCTTCTACCTGCATATCGTAGATTTCAGGGTAAGTAATTGCTAAACGGCAGCCGCGATGACCCAACATCGGGTTACTTTCTCTTAAAGTTTCGATTTTTGCTGATAATTTTACCGCATCCATCTTTAATTGACCGGCAAGTTCTGCAACTTCTTCTTTTGTATGGGGTACAAACTCATGAAGAGGCGGGTCTAAAAGCCTGATTGTAACAGGACGGCCTTCCATTGCCTTGAAAATACCAAAGAAATCCTTCTGCTGCAGAGGCAGAATCTTTTTTAGTTCTGCTTTTCTTTCTTCTTCTGTATCTGCAATAATCATAGCGCGGAAGTGAGCAAGTTTTTCTTTATCAAAGAACATATGCTCTGTTCGGCAAAGACCGATACCCTGAGCGCCAAAATCAAAGGCGCGCTTTGCATCTTCCGGCTGATCCGCATTTGTTCTTACTTCAAAGCCTTTTATCTTGCCGCGAACTGAACCGGCGCGCACATCATCGCACCATTTAAGGAAAGTTTCCATTTCTTTGGAGATTGCAGGCGCTACAAGCGGCATTTTTCCTTCGTATACTTCGCCGGATGAACCATCAATGGTGATCCAGTCGCCTTCTTTAAAAGTTTTTCCGCCGATATCAACAGTGCCATCGCCCATTAATAAAACATTTTTTGCACCGACAATACACGGAGTTCCCATTCCGCGGGCAACAACAGCAGCGTGGCTTGTTTTACCGCCTGTAGAAGTTAAAATTCCCTGTGCAACAACCATTCCGCCGATATCTTCCGGGCATGTTTCTTTGCGCACCAGCATTACTTTTTCGCCTCTTTCGTGCCATGCTTCAGCATCTTTTGCATTGTAAACAATTCTTCCGCAAGCAGCGCCCGGAGAAGCATTCAACCCTTTAGTAAGCGATTTTGCTTCTTTTTGAGCTTTAACATCGATCATTGGATGTAATAACTGGTCTAAATGACCAATCGATACACGCGAAATAGCAGTCTTTTTATCGATTAAGCCTTCATTTACCATATCGATGGCGCATTTTACTGCAGCTGTACCGGCGCGTTTGCCGTTTCTGGTCTGCAGAATGTAAAGAATTCCCTGTTGAACAGTAAATTCCATGTCCTGCATATCTTTAAAGTGTTTTTCCAGTCTGTTTTTAATTCCAACTAACTGTTTATAAATAACAGGATTCTTTTTTTCCAGTGTAGAAATTCTTTCAGGGGTTCTGATTCCTGCAACAACGTCTTCGCCCTGTGCATTCATCAGATATTCGCCGTAGAATTCGTTTTTACCTGTTGAAGGATCGCGGCTAAAGCATACGCCTGTGCCTGAATCTTCGCCAAAGTTACCAAAAACCATTGTCTGAATATTTACTGCTGTTCCCTTAAGTCCTTTAATATTCTCGATTTGGCGGTATTTTACGGCTCTTTCGTTCATCCAGGAGCCAAAAACAGCGTTTATCGAGCCCCAAAGCTGATCCATCGGGTTCTGCGGGAATTCTTTGCCGGTATCTTTTTTAACGATTTGCTTGTATTGTTCAACAAGTTTTTCTAAATCTGCAGCTGTAAGGTCAGTATCTAACTCAATTTTTTTACTTTTCTTCATATTAGCAAGAGCTTCTTCGAAATGATCATGGTCAACGCCCATTACAACATCGCCGTACATTTGAAGGAAGCGCCTGTAGGCATCCCATGCAAATCTGGGGTTTCCGGTCTTTGCAGCAAGCCCTTTAACCACTTTATCGCTCATTCCAAGGTTAAGAATCGTATCCATCATGCCTGGCAGCGATGCAGCAGCGCCTGAACGAACAGAAACAAGCAGCGGATCGGCAGGATCACCCAGTTTCTTTTTCATTACTGCTTCTAATTTTTTAAGATTTGCTTCGACTTCTTCTTTAAGACCTTTAGGATACTTGTTTTTATTTTCATAATAGGCAGCGCACATATCAGTAGAAATAGTAAAGCCCGGAGGAACCGGGATACCAAGATTAGTCATCTCAGCAAGGTTAGCGCCTTTACCGCCAAGAACCATTTTCATTTTTGCATCTCCCTCAGCTTTTCCTTTACCGAAGAAGTAAACATTCTTATTTGCCATTAACATCCTCCACCATAGTTTATCATGATGTTTAAATAATAGCAACTTTATTTTTTTTGATCAAGTCGCTATATTTATATTATGAACTATATTGAACTTCCTGTCTACAAGAATCAGAAAAAAATTTTATCAATGTTGGAAAATAATCAAGCTCTCGTTGTAGAGAGTCCAACAGGTTCCGGCAAGACAACACAGCTCCCTGTGATACTTTACGAAGCAGGTTACGGAAAGAGCGGAATCATCGGTGTTACTCAGCCAAGGCGTATAGCTGCGGTATCTGTGAGTGAATTCATAGCAAGACAATGCGAAACAACCATTCCAGGGCTCATTGGATACAAAATGAGGTTCGCAGATCAGACTAATCATGAAACTAAAATCAAAATAATGACTGATGGAATGCTGCTTCAGGAGATGAAATTGGATCCCTGGCTGTCAAAATACAGTGTTTTAGTCGTTGATGAGGCTCATGAACGCAGTTTAAACATCGATTTTATACTTGGATTGCTTAAAAGAGTGCTTGAAAGCCGCAAAGATTTCAAAGTAATTGTTTCATCTGCAACGATTAATGCAGAAATTTTTTCCGAATACTTTGGAAATTGCCCAATTGTTAAGATTGATGCGCAAAGATTTCCTGTGACGATGATATACGACGCTCCTCCTGCAGCGTCAAACAGCGACGCATCAGAAGCCATTTTAATGAAAATCGAAGCAATTACTACCCGTTTTATTAATGAAGAGCGTGAAGGAGACATATTAATTTTCCTTTCAGGCGAAAAAATGATTAAAGACTGCATGAGCAGGCTTACATTCTGCTCTGTTGGAAAATTTTTGCATTTAATACCTTTATACGGCAGACTTGGCAAGGAAGAACAGGAAAAAGTCTTTGAAGCGGCTCCAAATGGCAAAACAAAGGTCGTAATATCAACAAATATCGCAGAAACATCGGTCACAATCGATGGTATCACTGCTGTAATTGATTCCGGATTAGCAAAATTAAACTGGTATAATCCACGTACATTCACATCAAGTCTGATAGAATCGCCGATTTCAATCGCATCTGCGAATCAACGCAAGGGAAGAGCCGGAAGAACACGCGAAGGAACATGCTACAGACTGTACACACGCAAGGATTTTGAACAAAGATCGCTCTATACTACCGAAGAAATCTTTAGAACAGACTTATCTGAAGTAATTTTACGTATGGCAGACCTTGGTATTACTAATTTTGAAGATTTTGATTTCATTGCAGCGCCGGAAAAAGAAGGTTTAATTGGAGGTATTGAAACTTTAAATCTGCTTGATGCGCTCGAAAAAGACCGCAGTTTATCGAATATTGGCAAATTAATGACAGAATTTCCGCTTGCACCGCGTCAATCACGGATTATTGTCGAAGCAATTCTAAATTATCCTGATGTTATCCGCGAAACGCTTATCGCAGCGGCATTTTTATCGACACAGAGTCCGTATATTCTTCCTCCGGGAGAAGAAACCGATGCAAGACAGGCGCATCACCGTTTTCGCGATGATGACGGCGATTTTATTTCATATTTAAAGCTTTTTAAATCTTATAATGATTCAACCAATAAAGCGAAATTTTGCGAAAAAAATTATCTTGATGACCGCGCTATGGCAGAAATCACGAATGTGACTGCTCAATTGGAAGAAATTATATCTTCGATGAAGATTCCGGTGCATTATAACTCTCCTGAACAGGATTCGATTCTTGTTAAAAGTAAAATTGATGATTATTTATGCTGTATTAGCCGCGGAATGATTCAATTTGTCTGTGTCAGGGAAGAATCGCGTTCCCGTACGCGTGATCGCGGACAACGAGGCAAAAATGTCAGGTCTGGTATGGGTTCTTATAGCAGTTTAACTGCGGATAAAATAATTATTCACCCGGGATCTGTTATGTTCCGCACTGATCCGCAGTTTATTGTTGCAGGTGAGATTGTCCGCACTTCAAAAATGTACGCGATGTCTGTCTCACCGCTTTCCAGATCGATCTTAAATCGGATTGGATTGGGAAATAATCCGCAATTTATCACACAGGGTCATGGAGGCACGGAGGACACAGAGGGAAGAAGGGGTAAAAGAGATAAAAAAGAACGTGATTTTACAAATAATATTAAAATTTGCGGCGAGGTGTTCGAAATTATCACGATTAAAGGGAAAAAGACTGTTCTTTTACCGTGGGAAAAGCTGGAACGTGTTCGTGAAAATATTTCCGGCGAAATTGTTTATAAAAATATCAAAGGGATAATTATTGTTAAAAAACGCGGCTCAAATAACGAATTTAATCTTCTTGCGGGCGAAAAACTGGAACTTATTCTTTCTTTGGCGCCTACTCTTGATGCTGCTGGCGCTTTTTCGCGCTCATGGCCCCGGAAAGAAAACTTTAATTCGCAGCAGAATCTTCTTACGCTGTTAAAACACATCGATAATCTTGCAAAGCCTGTTATATGGAAAAAAAACTCGAAAGATCTGGGTTTTTTGGGTCTTTTTACCGACGGTGAGGGCAATTATTGGTTCAGGGCATCGCGCGGTTTCCACACGAGTTTAAATGAGAGTTTATCTAGTCTGGAAACATTGATCGATGAACTTAAACCGGAGGTTCGCGGGGAAGAAATTGATGTTATGCAGAAAAATGTTGTGAACTCGTGCTATCGCAGGTTGTCTGGGTATTTAGGTTAAAACCGTATGCCTGAAACACAGTCTGTGTGCTGAAAAGCCCCCCTTCACTCCGGAAAGACTCCGTTCAGGGGGGAACTTTTCTGCACACAGACTATATGCAATTAGGCATATAATCTGCAATGTCTCTACCAATCGGGTTTGTACACTCTTAATTGTTCAATATAGAAAATAGCTGTTCCATCGACCCAGTGCTCTTCTATTGATCTCGTCGATTTTACCCTTATGGCAGCAGGATTATCCTGGGAAACATATTTTATTTCTGCCGCATTTTCCTCAGTTACATATATGAATGTTTGAAAATCCCACCATTCCCCAAGATGATGACTAGTATATAACGGTTCAAAATCTGTATGGTTCATATTAAGTATAATATGACCGCCAGCCGCAGACATATATTTTCCGCGAATTTCAATCATTTCTCCGCCCTGGAAGTCTATTCCTACACCTGTACCTGCGTGTTCATTAGTTATATCCCAAATATCAATACCTGCACCCCAGTCTGCAATCGAAGTAACTTTAAGTTTATTTAAACCACCTTCATTAATTACTTCCAGGATTACATGTTCATTAAGTGCACCGCCGGTTCCCAGTGGCGCGCCATCCCTAAATACATCTGTATATAACTTATCATAAGTGTCTTTTACCCCATGCGGTGCATCTTTAAGTAATTTTGCTAAATCTAAATATGTCGTTCCTGCATACGCATTAATTGTGCATGTATTGTGATAACCGCCGTCTACAGCAATTGTAGAAATTGTGGTTTGACCTGTGGAGTGAACTGTTACAGTACCATCTTGTGTAACTGTAGCAACATTTTCATCACTGGAAGCCCAAATAAAGTTTCTAGGTATATCCCATGGACTTGACCATGTCCAGAATTTATAAACATCTCCAACAAGGAAATTTAGTGTGCCGCCTGCATATTCCAGCCCGCCATTTTGCATTAAAGGTTTGACTGTTACAGTACATGTTGCAGAATGAACGCCATCTGCGGTTTTGGCAGTAATTGTTACTTCGGTGCCATCTTGACCATTGGAACCGCCGCTTACAGCAGTTATAAATCCAGAATTACTGACTGTTGCTATTGCTGGATTACTGGAAGTCCAAATTACTGTCTTAAATGTGGCATTATTTGGCAAAACAGTGGCAATTAGTGTACTATCGGTCTGACCTGTAGTCATTTCTAGACTAGATTTATTCAAACTAATGCTAGTAGCATCAACAACTGAGCCTCCGCCGGTGTAATTAGCAGTAATTTCTACATTGCCGGTAAATGTAACGGTTGTAGTTCTACTAGATGCATCCGCAGCTGTGCCGCCTGTTACTGTCCAGCCGGAAAAAGTAAAGCCATTTATGTCTGCAGCAGTTACTGTAACTGGATAATCAGAATAATAATGTCCTGTCCAGGTTCCGCCAGCCGGTTTTGGAGTAACTGTATTTATTTTTGTGGCTAAATTATTCATTATTGCCCCGCCAGCTTTGGCAGACAGGGTTACATTACTTAAATTACCTGCACTTATATTAAAATATTGCGGTAATAAGTTATTAACCATTGCAGATCTAATATTAAGCATGTAGGATTTCATATTGCCAATATGCCAATCAAAGCTACCGCCACCCCATCTTTGTGCATTATCTACCATAATCGGTCTGTAAATATCTGCTAATCTGTCTAATTCAGTTACGTTAGAGTTATAATCAAAGACAACATTGTATAAGTCCATCATTGTGGTAACAAACTGCTTTGCAAAATCAGGATTTTGCATTAAATTAACAAATATTCTGGCATTCTCATGGTTTTTATGCTCACCGTTAATAAGTTTTTCAAATGCGTTTCCTACATTATTTTGACCTGTAATACTGCCGGCAGAATAAATTCCCATGGAAAATTCGGTGTCGTACATCATAAAGCGCCATTTAGTGTCTCCGTAAGGAATATTAGATGGCTCTGCAGTTCGTACTCTCCATATCCGGTAATTATTTTGCGGCCAGTCTTCGTTGTAGATATACATTTGAGCGGCAAAGTAATCGATATAGCTGTCAATATCAAAAACATTACAGAAAGCGGTGTAATTTGCCGGGTTGGTCATATCCATTAACCCCAGATCGCGCATTGTGTCATAAAGCACTTGGTCTGTTGCTTCATCACCTTCATCAAGTCCGGCTGCTGTAAAAATAACGACGTTATTTCTGCTATTGGCATAACCTTTGTATTCCAGGAAGCGATCGCTGTGTCTTTCCTGCATGTTATAAACGCCCCAGTATTCTCCGTTAAGGTATACGATACACGGTGTTCCGGCTTGTGTTATAAAAGCGCGATCTGTTAAGAGACTTTGAATGAATACATCGCGTACTTTTGTTTCTTGTGCATCGTTTCCGCCGTTTCTAAGAATAAAATCTCTATATCTTGTGGTGGGTGTTGTCCCATCTCTTTGAACGGCATCAGGGATAAGTTGATAATTTAAGTCGCTTGTGCCGTATTCTCCCCTAAAATATACGTTAAAACTTTTTTGACCAAGCCCTCTTGACCATCCGCCGCGTACACGAATACCGGCTCCCTGAGTAATTACAGCTTTTCTTGATGAGTCAAAATATTCAAACGATGTTTCACGTTCTCTTTCTCTTCCGCTTAACCTAAAGTTGTACTCATTACCCGAAGGACTTTGCCAATAATTCCAACGATTACCAGCATCTCCACGAACATAAATGCCATGCTCTACATCTAACAGGTTAAATGGGTCTGTAACAAGAGAAATAACCGGATGATTTCCGTAATTTGCAAGATTATCTCCAATAAAGAAGGTACGAGTAACTACGTCGCCAACTTTTCCTGCAGAATCAACTACGACAGCGCGAATAACTGTAGCTTTTGGGATTAGATTATAACTATTGTCATATGGGTGATGTACCAGCGGCGCATGACCTCTTGGGTCATCTTGAACCATATAAAATTGTTCAGTATTTGTATTTGTTGCCAGAAGATTCGGCTGTCCGTTACGACTTACTATATAAATGGGAACAGTGTATTGAAATGTCCGACCTGCAACAAGATTTTGCGGATCGGGAATACTGCCATCTATCGAATAATAGATAGTTCCTTCAAGCGACGACATTGTAAGGCTGAATGCTGAAGCATACAAGCCGCTGGCATGAGAAAAGGTAAGTCCTCTTGTTTGCCCGCCATGTGGGTTGTTATACTCGCCGTTTTCGCCTTTATCTTTATCATCATCCGGAGGCGGACAAGCTGTAAACAAGCAAAAACTTGCAATTAATAAAAAGCAAAAGAACGATTTGATTGTAATAAGTTTCTTATTCATATTTTACTCCTTAATTATGGTAATATTGGTTCGCCAGTAATGGGATTCCACGCACCATGAGCACTGTTTTTAGGTCTATTGAGCTCATGAGCCGGTAAATAAGCCGTAATAGCTGCAGTACCACCGCCAGTTACATGTTCAAGGTATACAATACGCTCAAAATCATCTGCGTTATTATTGCTGTCAGTAAGCGCTTTACGGCGAAGTCCCACTTGTTTTGTCATATTATTAAATGTTGCTCCTTCAAACCCTCGTACCGCTTGATTATTTCCAGTACCATTCATAGCACCAATCATGTCGATATAACCAGTAATTGGATTGCCTCCATTTGCAGTAAAGGGATTCGGTACATCAAGCAGCGTTTGACTATTAATAAGCGCAACTTTAACTGCTCTATTGTTTAAAAATAATTCAGAATCCAGAATATCGCCATCTGCATCATCAAATGTAAGCGCAGGATATGGACAATCATCTGCATGCGGCGTTTGTGCATCACTAATTATTAAATATGAGGTATAAGGCTGTAACATTCCCGATAAATCAATTTTTTTCCATGGCGCATCTTCTGTAGCGGTTGCCAAAGGATCACCATTAGCGTTTGTGCTATACCCTGAAGCGTACTGTACAGAATATGTACCTAAATCAATAGGTTCGGCTGTATTGTTATACAACTCTACAAAGCTGCGGTTAATATTACCATCGAAGCCAGCTCCAATTTGCAAAATCATGAGTTTTGCTGTTCCTGTTGGCCATTCTGGTTCCTGTGGTTCCGGGAACGGATCCCATGCATTGTCTCCGCTAAATCTTGGTCTATATTGTGCTAATTGATCGTTTGTAGTACCGGAAGTGCGATAATCAATTCTTGTAAAGTCTGTATTATTGTTGTCACTATCAACAAGTGAACTACGGCGGGCAGCAGCCTGCTTGGAAATAGGATTAAACAAAGCGCCTTCAAAAGCATCTACGGCAGATGCGCTGCTATTATAAGCGCCAAGCATATCAACATAACCTACTGCATTTCCTCCTGTCATGACTAACGGATTTACAACAGTAAGTATGCTCTGATTCTCCATTAAAGCGATCTTAAAACCATTATTGCTTAAAGAAAAAGTATCAACAGTTTGATCGGCACTATCAATAAATAATCTATTATCAGCGTGAACTGTACCTAACGGTCCTCTAATAAGGTACGAACCTTTTGCAGGAATGCTTCCTGTCAGATTAATTTTAGTCCAATTTGTTCCTGTTGTGCCATATTGCAAAGAAAATGTGCTTAAATTAATGGGATCATCGGTATTGTTGTATAATTCCACAAAACTGCGTGTAATAGCGCCATCAGTAGACGCGCCAGCCTGTAAAATTAATAACTTTGTTGCATGTGTGCTCTTTGCTCCTGCAACTGTATCTGGAATTACTGGGGGCTCTGCTGGCTCTGCAAAGGGGTTCCATCCGCCTGCGCTGGAGTTTCTGGGTTTACGGACATCGATTTCTTCGTTGGTCATGCCGCCAGAAGCGTATCTTGCCGCTTCAAAGTCTTCATTGTTATTATCGGTATCGATAAGATCCATGCGGCGGACTGCTTCTGATGCAGAACAGCGGGCAGGAGCGGTTTCAAAACCAAATATCTGGTCGCGTCCCTGATAATTATTCGCTGCGCCGACCATATCGATATAACCAGCAACAGGTTTTCCGCTGTTAGCGGTAAAGGGGTTCTGAACAGTTAAAGCATCTGCACTTTTAATTAAAGCAATTTTAAACGCTCTGTTGCTTAAAGCTAAATTGTTATCGTTAATATCACCAAAACCATCAGCTATAATGTGACGGGTACCGCTGATATTATCATGCTTAGCGCCCAAAATAAGTAAGGAGCCTTTTGCCGGTATTGTTTTGCCTTCAAGCGATATTCTTTTCCAGGCGCCATCTTCTGTAGCGTTATTTGGCGCGCTCGCTTCACTGGTTCCATCGGCAAAATACAACCCTACTCCATCAAGACTTAAAGCTCCATTAGTGGTGTTATACAATTCTACGAAAGAATGTGATACGCCAGCCGGAGAACCGCTGCTACCGCTGTTTCCGTATGCCTGCAGAATAACAACCTTACCTGCAAGGTTTACCGGTTTATTATCGGGATCATCATCAGGATCGATACATCCTGTTAAGAGCAGACCGGCAAGCAAAATTGCCAAAACCGCAAACATATACCTGAATTTTTTCATAAAGAGACTCCTTGAAATATTTTTAGCCAATATTCGTGGCTGTAGAGACGATTTTTTATTGGTGCTGACTGTTGGGCGCATTAACGCACCGTTGCGAGTGCATTTAACAACGGTAGATATTGGGGGGGGGGGGGGAATTTAAAGGGGAAAGTTTTTTTTTTTGTAAAAATACTTTTTTTTCCTCCATTTTAAATTTTTTTAAGCCATATTCGTGGGTGTAGAAACGATTTTTTTTTTGTGGTTACTGTTTGGGGCATTAAAGCACCGTTGGGAGTTCATTTAAAAAAGGTAGATATTGGGGGGGGGGGGGTAATTCAAAGGGAAAGTTCTA
>WQXC01000046.1 GCA_009785045.1 Treponema sp.
CCGGAAACCGCCTTTTTAAACATGTCCTTTGTATTTACTAGCCCCAATTCTTTATAACTGGTCATTTTTTCGCTCCTTGAGTGATTTTTCATAATAATATATACTTCTTCTACAATGGTCAAGTATAGAATATTGATAGTAATTGCTATCCTCACGGCTATTTCCTGCCATAATCCATTTACATTTGACGAAAATCGCGGAAAAGGCGCTTTTTCTATAACAATTGGCAGTTCAGGCGGTAATAATGGCTTTAGAGCCGCCTGGCTGGGAGAGGATGAAAATGGCGAAGACATCACACCGGACATACTTTCGCACAGAATCAAAATTATTGATAAGCAAAACAATAAAGTAATTATTGATGAAAACATCGTATATGGTATAACTAAATCTTTTTCCATAGATCCCGGAAATTATGATTTTCTTGTTATCGCAAGATATGAAGGTGAGAAAAAAGCCGTAGGCGTAGAAAGCAGGACGATTCTTTCCGGACATAATAGTGAAGTAATTATCGAAATGCAGTCTTCCGGTGATGGTTCAGATGACAACCCCTTTAGGGTTTATAATGCAGAAGGTTTAAGCAGTATAGGTAGAGGCATTGAAGGAAGCGATTTTTATGATTGGCAATTAAGTGAACACTACAGGCAGATTACGAATATTAATTTGGCGCATTTTGGCAATTGGACACCGATTGGGACGATTGATATATTTGCAGATCCTCCTAGCAACGCATTTAGTGGTGTATATGACGGCAACGGTTATGTGATTTCTAATTTGAAAATAGTTAATACAAATGATGAACTAACTGCTTGGGGACTTTTTCGTGTTATTGAGAATGGCACGGTTAGAAATATTGGCCTTGTTGATGTCGATATTACTGCATTTTCCAATACCGGTGGTATAGCAGGTTCTTTAAGCGGCGGCACAATAGAAAACTGTTATGTAACCGGTTCAATTTTAGTTAGTAATAGAAGCGGGATTAGTTTGACTGGCGGCATTGCGGGCTCTGTTTTTGGTCATATAACCAACTGTTGGACAAATGTAAATATAACCGCAACGGGAGCGGATGTCGGCGGTATTGTCGGAGCACTCGGTTATTTCGACGGCAATGCTGGTTATGTAGAAAATTGTTATGCACTTGGTGATGTGACTGGTTCAAGTAACACAGGCGGCATTGTTGGAAGATTGGTTTCTGGCAGTATTAATAACTGTATTGCTTTTAATATTTTGATTGCAGTAACCGTTACTTCAAATTACCAGGTAGGGCGTATAGTTGGTTATATAGAAGATGATAATATCCCTGTTTTCTTTAACAACTACGCACGCAGCGATTTAATTCCCAAGCCGTTGCTCTTAGATGACTTGGACGGCACAGATATAACCGCAGCACAATGGCATAATGCATATTGGTGGATTGAGATTGAAGGATTTAATCAATATATTTGGGACATAGATAACGAGCGGCTTCCAATCTTAAGAAACGCAGGCGGACAACAAAACCCGCGAGTAGCGTCCATTAGTGGTACACTTCCCGACAGTTTCAGAATAACAAGAAGCGATGGTCTTCCGTTTACTGGCACAGTTCTGATTTATACTACGCTTACTGTTATTTACACAGGAAGCGGAAGTGTTAGTTATAATTGGAGAGATGAGAACGAGAATACACTCGGGGAGAGCGCAACATATAAGCCATTGCTGCCTGATGTTTATAAACTGTTTATCACAATAGGAACAACTGAAATTACATTTAATTTCACTGCGAACGAAGGCATGGGGACATACGATGAACCGTTCATTGTTTATAATGCAGAGACTTTAAAAAGAATTAATAATCCTGATTATGAACCCTGGACTATGTGGTCGTATTACAGACAGGTTGATAATATCAACCTGGAAGACGAAGACTGGACACCGATTGGTATTGAGGATACTCCTTTCAATGGCCATTACGACGGCGGCGGTTTTGAAATTTCAAATTTGACGATTAACGATCCTGATCTGAGATATGCTGGTTTATTCGGTTATATGCATTTTGGCTTTGTTAAAAATCTTGGCCTTGTAAATGTTAAAATTACTGCATTAACCTCTATTGGCGGTATTGTAGGCGCAAAATACGGCGGCGAAATAGAAAACTGTTATGTAACAGGTTCTATAACAGCAGGTATAGATCACAATTCCAGAAGCGAAGCCGGTGGTATTGCAGGTTTTGTTAGAGAAGGAACCAATTTAATAATTAATTGCTGGACTGATGTTAATATAACAGCAGAAGGCAGAGGAGTTGGCGGAATTGTTGGATACATTTATAGAGGTTCTTTGAATAACTGCTACGCACTTGGAAACATTATAGGAGCAAATTGGGTAGGCGGTATAACCGGTGTATCAGATGGAAGTTCTGTTGGGAACAGTGTTGCTCTAAACAGTTTAGTCGCAATGACTGAGATACCAGCTGACGGACCGCCAATCATACTACCCCATGTTGGACGCATAGTAGGTTTAGTTCAGACAAATTCAGTTAATGTGACTGCCAACCGCGCACGAACCGATTTAATTCCAAAACATAGTTATGATAAAACATCTTGGGAAGGTGAAGAGATAGAAATTAATTCTACTACTGGCAAAGACGGTACAAATGTTAATGCGGATAACGGCGGCTATCATAGTTTACCTTTCTGGCAAAGCCTGATAATTCAAGGAGTGCCGGAGTGGGATTTTAGTTCGACAGGCTCATGGCAATGGAGCACCATTGCAAATCTTCCTGTGTTAAGAAGTATGAAAAACACACAAAACCCGCAGGTAAAGCAAGTGCAAACTATTACAGAACTTGCAGGTAATATTACTATTTTACAAACGGGTACTGTTCTTTCCGGTACAGCGCTTACTGCAAATTACAGCGGAACTGAACAGGTTGCTTTCCAATGGATTTTTAACGGAAATGTTATAACAAATTCAACAGGCACTACTTATACTGCACTTATTCCCGGAGCGTACACAGTTACAGCATTTTTAACAGGATATACAAGCAAAACAAGCAGCTCGGTAACCGTGTCTCCAGGTACAGGTGTAGAAGGTGACCCATTCATTGTACATGATGTTTCTACCATGGAAAGAGTTGGCAAGGAGACGTCAGGAACGAATCCTTGGTTGCGTACTTCGAATTACAAACAGGTCAGAGACATTAATATGACAGGCAGACCATGGACACCAATCGGTACAACAAGTGCGCTTGCTTTTACCGGTGAATATGATGGTGGCGGATTTGTGATAAGAAACCTGCGAATTAATAATGCAGATGCTAATAATCAGGGTTTATTTGGGTTTATTAATGGCGGTAAGGTAAAAAATCTTGGACTTGAAGATGTTGATATTACTGCTGGTTGGAGTCTTGGTGGAATAACAGGAAATTTAGAGAGCGGAAGCTTCATAGAAAGTTGCTATGTAACGGGAAGGATTGAAAGTTTAAATCATACAGGGACAAATTATAACTTAGTAGGTGGTATTGTCGGAAGTAATGGTGGGGTTATTAATAATTGCTGGTCAGATATAAATATTACTGCTGTTACACAACAGACCGCAGGTGGCGTTGGTGGCATTGTAGGATCTAATAATGGTTCAATTCAAAATTGCTATACTTTAGGTAGTATATTTGCTGATAATGAAGTAGGTGGTATTGCCGGACAGAATGGAATAATTAGTAGTTGTGTTGCTTTAAATGATAGTGTTTTTATGAGGTCAACTGCTGAAACTCGTATAGGGCGTATTGTAGGTAATCATTCTGGCTTAAATTTAACTAATAACTTTGCAAAAAACGAAATGAATGTTAGAAGGGGAACTAACGAAGAGGGTACTATAGGTAATGTAAGAACTATTGTGCCAAATTCAAATGGCACCGACGGTGCAACTGTCGAAACTTCCCAATACACCAATCCAGAATGGTGGAGTACTCCTGCTCTGGAAGGCGGACCCGGCTGGGATTTTGACACAATCTGGGAATGGGATGAAGATGTTGAACTACCAAAACTGCAAAAACCAGGAAGCAATTAGTGAAAAGAAATAAAAAAAATCGCGTTAATCCTCCTACTCCATGTAAATCCGCGGTTGTTCTTCTTATTCTTTTTATAGCAGCAGTTCCCGTTTTCTCCCAAACTGCAGAAGAAATAGATCATCTTCTTACTCTGGACACAGTAAACTATGGACAAGCAGCGTGGCTAATACTCAATGCTGCAGGTGTTCCGGATATGACAGAACCTTCGTTAGCGTTTATTTATGCAAAAGAAAAAAACTGGCTGCCTGGAAATGCCAGCATAGACAATAACGCAAGACTGGATGGGGTATCGCTTTTAATTATGAATGCCTGGAACTTAAAAGGCGGCATTATGTATTCAATTACAAAAAGCGCGCGATACGCATACCGTGAACTTGTATACATTAATGTTATTCAGGGAAGATTTTCTCCCAGAATGGCAGTTGCGCCGGATCAATTACTCTATATGATAAACTTTATTCTGGCACGTGAGGAAAACAATGAATAGAATCATCAGCTTATTGTGTTTTTTATTGTTTTTCCCTGTATTTATAACAGCCGGTGATTTTGGACTTATTCTGGATAATAGTGCAGGTTACGGTGGAATAGAAAAGGGTAATATCGATTATAAAGGTTCTGTTATACCGCATTATTCTTTATTGTTAGGTGAAAACATAGATATATATTTATCCGGCAGTTTTAACATTGAATATAGCGAAGAAGAATGGTCTTATTTACCGGAATTATTACGAACAGAAATATCATTTAATTTAAATTCTGGTATTATCCGTGCAGGACGTATTTTTTACAGTGATCCTCTTGGTTTAATAATAAGAGGGCTTTTTGACGGCGCAGGAATAACGCTGTTTACAAGAGCTGGAACATTCAGTGCTGGAGCGTGGTATACAGGACTTCTCTACAAAGAAAGAGCAAAAATCTCCATGACAGAAAATGACTTAAAAGACGACTATTTTGCTCCAAAACGAATAATTGGCGCATTTGATTGGGAGCATTTAAATCTTGGTCCGCTGCAGTTTAATACTGCTGTTATAGGTCAGTTTGATCTTTCAGAAGTTAATCTTAATAGCCAGTATTTTACAGGTAAATTAACACTGCCGTTTCAGTCAGCTTCGTTTAACCTTGGAGGCTGCCTTGAATTGATTCAGGAAAATGACACACAAACAACTGCATTTGCCGGTGTTATAGGAATGCAGCTATTTCTGCCAACTCCTTTCAAAGACAGTCTTTCGTTAATAGGCCGATTTTCCAGCGGTGTTTTTGAAGATAAAGATATAAATGTATTTATACCAATAACTTCGATTTACATGGGCAATGTTTTTACAGAAAAGCTATCTGGTTTATCCTGCCTTACATTGGATTATACTTTTCAGTTAAATAAAAAGTTATTGTTTTCTGTTAGTTCAACATATTTTATTTTGAGCGATCCTGACTTTTATGAAGGTTTTCCGATAACAGAAGAGAAAAAAGGTAATTTTTTGGGTAATGAATTTTTCGCAAAAATATTGTGGAATCCGTATTCTGACCTGCAATTAAACCTAAGAGGCGGAGCATTTTTGCCAAGTCTTGGAAACGCGGCGCCGGATAACGGAACTAAATGGCGGTTAGAGTTTAACGTCATTTTTGGATTATAATAAAAGGATAAGGACATGAAAAAAGCGTTTGTTTTATTTTTAATCTTTTATATGCCGTTTTGCATTTTTGCAAAAGAAGGTGTGATTCGCTCATTAAACGGTACAGTCGAATTAAAACAATCAGGTTCATCAAGTTATGTGCAGGCAAAAATAGGTGATACCGTAAGCGAAAATACAGAAATTTACGCAGGCTTAAGAAGCAATGCTGTTATAGACCTTGGAAGCACAACTGTAAATGTTAGTTCGTTAACACGCTTGACATTAAAAGAACTGCTTTCATCTTCGCAGGAAGAAAAAATTGATATGAATTTAAGAACCGGAAGAGTTCGTATCGACGTAAATCCGCCTGCTGGAATTAGAACAAGCGTGAATGTAACCAGCCCTTCTGCAACTGCATCTGTCCGAGGTACTACTTTTGAATTTGATACACGAACAGTGCGTGTCGAACATGGCTCTGTTGCATTTGGAGGAAATAAAGGCTATTCCGTTTTGGTAAAAGCAGGTTCTGTAAGTACAGTTAGTTTTGGCGCTGGGGTTCCTTCTCCTGTTTCTGTTTTAGTACCGCAGGTTTCCATGCCAGTGGGAGCAGACCCTGCCAATTTGGATTCCGGTAAAACCGAAACTCCTGTCAGGCCTGGAACCAGACAAGGTACCTTTACAGCAGGGGTGACTTATCCGGATTAACAGAAATTTAAAAAAATTAATAGTCTCGGGTATAATCATCCTCTTTTTCATTATAATTCCGCTTTTCGCTTATAATGCCAGATCTCCCGTACTTATAGTCACAGAGGAATCGTTTAAAGGCTTGTACGGTGAAGACAGGATACGCCGGGATGCCGCCGGAGCGTCTTTTGCTCTGTTTCGTCCGGTAAAGACTGTTTCTGTCTCGAATGATGCCGGCGATGACATTGTTCCTTTTGCAATAGCCGAAGTATCATCAAAACCGTATTGTGTTATATTTCCTCTTAGATTTTCCCGGTCTGCACGGCTTTACAGGGAGCAAAATCCTGAAATTCCTGTAATTATACTGGAAGGAAGGTATCCGGAGAACGAAAATCCATCCGGATTTGCTCTTGGAGCCAATACATTAGAATATTTTATCTATAAAACAGACATTGAATCCGATTTTTACAGGGCTGCAGCCGCTGCAAACGCGATTGATAAAGGAAAAAGCGGGAAAATCGTCGTTTTTTATGATAAAGACATGCCGCAAGCAAGAGATGCCTTCCTTAGAGGGTTGTATGAACAGGGAAATTTGCTGGAAACCATGTTTTTAGTATCTTTTTCCCAATATTCAGAGTCAGGTGAGCTCTCCTGTGTGATTATGGCAGGTTCGGGTCATGAATTCTTTGAGAGGAGAACTGGCACCCCGGTATTCATGTTTTCATGGCTAAGCCCGAATTATCTGCCTAATGATGTTGTTCTTGTTATTAATGATTCTCCCTGGGTTCAGGTTAAACAGGCTGTCAAACTGCTGTCTGCAGGGGAGAGGACTGGGCTTATTAAGTCGAAATTTCAATATCTGGACAGAAGGGCATTCGGAAGGGGGTTGTTGCCTTAATCCGAAAATTCGGGTAAAATGTTGTAATTTGAGTGCTAATGGTTTGACAAAGATTGGTCAAACCAATATAATTTATATATATTAATAAAGGAGCTAAATGATGAAACAAGGTAGCTTGAAATTTATCTGCCTGATAATCTGGGCATGTATAACAGTTTTATCGATCCATGGTCAGGACAGACCTGTTGTCTTAGGTACCTGGGTTTTGGAAACTTTTAATGGAAATGGTGACTCAATATATTTATGGAAAACCGATGCAAGCAGGTTTATCACTAAAACTGATGATGTTACTTACCCAATTACTGGTTACATAGATGCTTTTCCCAGTCAGGCTTTCAGAGCAGGTAAGGTTGATGGTGCTCCGAGAAGTTTAGGTATTAATGGCCGCTTCGACAGAAGGGGTTATAACTGGATCGATCTCTATCCTGTTCTTGCAGATGACGAAGATGGATTACCGGTTGGGATTCCAATTCCCGGTCAGATGAAAAGCATGAACATGTGGATTTGGGGATCCAGCTTGAAATTCTACCTGGAAGCGTATTTCAGAGATTTCCAGGGAGTTATTCATGTTGTCAGATTCGGAGACAATCTCGCGTTCCGCGGCTGGAGAAACATAAGCGTTAATATTCCTACCAACATTCCTCAGTCAAGATGGACTACATCAGAACCTGTAAAAAGAGCCATGGAGTTAGGATTGGATTTAAGCGAACACCCGCAGCTTCGTGACGAACCTGCTTATCCAAGTTTGCACTTTGTTAAATTCCGGTTATGGACGCAACCTGTAGAAAGAGTAGATAATTTTTATGTTTACTTTAAACAGTTTAGTATTCTTACTGACGTGTTTGAAGCTTTATTTGACGGCAGCGATTTAGCTGATCCTCTTAATGTTCAAAGACTCTGGGCAAACGATTAAGGAGTGCCAAAATGAAGAAGTTTTTATTTATTGTTTTAATACTGTCTATCAGCGGATTTGTTTTTGCCCAGCAGAATCAAGAGGTTGGCGCGCCTGATCCGGAAAGAATCGGGATTGAATCGGCTCAGCAGCTCCTTAAAGAAGTATCTGTTGATAAGTTCGAACATGATGGTTTCTGGAGATCCAGAATGTCCAATGACGATGGATATACTACATCCAGATTGTTTGTCGGAAGTCCTGCCAATAAACAGCCGATTCCGGACGAAGAAGGTCTTGATATTCCAGATCAGTATGTTCTTGGTACAAGAGTTGATTTTCTCCGCAGAAGCTACAGCCATTTTATTATCTATCCCGCACGCCCTATCCCAATTGAAGGTATAACAAAAACCATATCCATGTGGGTTGCAGGACGTAATTTTAATCATGAACTTTATGTTTTAATTCAGGATTTCTTCGGCAGAGATTATGAATTCAGCATGGGAAAACTTAATTTTATAGGCTGGCAGAAAATGACAGCAACCATACCGCCTGCTCCGGCTGACGGATTAAGCGGCGTAGCTCAAAGAAGTTATAATTATCATGGAAACTTTGGCATCAAAATAACGGGTTTCAGAATCGACTGTGATCCAATGGAAGCCAGAGGAAGCTACTATATCTACTTTGACCATCTTACAGCGCATACAGACTTGTTTGCAGAACATCACCGTGATGCAGACGACATGCCCGACGGCTGGTAAAAAAATAGAAAGCTGCTGGTTTACAGACCAGCGGCTTTTTTAATATCTGCATGGTTATTACAGGCAAAGGAGTTGCCCCCGGCGCAGCTGTGGGCAGCATTTATATCTACAACGAAAAATATTCCAGACCGGCAGAAAGTTTTGTTCCTGCCGGAAAGGAACAATCCCAGCTTGATCGTTACCTGACAGTTAAAAAAGAAGCGCTGGATGAGCTCGAAGAGGTCAGGCTTTCTATGCAGAAAGTTGATCCCGGTAAAGCGGAAATCTTTAATGCGCATAAAGAAATTGTAGACGATATAATCATTAACGAAGAAATTCCCGCAAGAATACTGAATGAACGCTGGGCAGGTGACTGGGCAATATATCAGGTTTATGAAACGGTTCTGGGTGTTTTAAAAAAAACACCCGATCCGCTTATTTCTGAACGAGCTGCTGATTTTGACGATGTTCGTTCTCTTTTGCTGCGGCTGTGGTATGGCCGTAAAAAAGAAGAACTTTCCGCTTTAACACAACCTGTAATTATTGCGGCAGAAGAGCTTATGCCTTCGGATGTTGCTTCTATGGATAAAGAAAAGGTTCTGGCTATACTTCTGGAAGCCGGCGGAGCAACTTCGCATACTACGATTATTGCAAAAAGTTATGGAATCCCCACGATTATGGGTATTCAGGGGCTTCTTGGTTCTGTAAAACACGGACAGCTTGCTGCTGTTAATGCCGATGAAGGAACTGTCATTCTTGACCCAAAAGACGATGTTGTAAGTGAATATATTAAAAAGAGCGAAATATTTAATAAGGATAAACAGGAAACAAAAACATTTCTTGACACCGAAGGCTGCACAAACTGCGGGGTTAAGATTGATATTGGTTTAAATATAAACAGTGTTAATAATGAAGAGCTTGACGCATCGGAATATACGGACTCTGTAGGTGTTTTTAGAACAGAGTTTATTTTTATGAACCGTGATACTTTGCCAACCGAAGAAGAACAATTTTTGATTTATAAAATTGCGCTTGAACGTTACGGAGAGCGTCCTGTTATTCTGCGTACGCTGGATATTGGCGGAGATAAGAGCTTAACCAGTATGGAGCTGCCGCGTGAAGATAATCCGTTTTTGGGAAACCGCGCTTTACGATTTTGCTTTAGCCGTCCGGATATATTTAAAACGCAAATCCGCGCGGCTCTTCGCGCATCGTATTACGGTAATCTGTGGCTTATGCTTCCAATGGTAAGTTCTTTAGAAGATATCCGCAAAGCAAAACAAATCATTACATGCACAAAAGCAGAGCTGGATAAAGAAAAAAAACCGCTAAAAGATTTTAAAACCGGTATTATGATAGAAATTCCGTCTATTGCGCTTATTGCTGAACTTGCTGCAAACGAGGTTGATTTTGCCAGTATTGGTTCCAATGATTTATGCCAATACCTATGTGCCGCAGATCGTATGAACAGCGCTGTTGAACCTTATTATCAGAGTTTTCATCCTGCAATGTTCAGGCTTATAAAAGAAACAATTACTGCCTTTAACAGCGCAGGAAAACCAATTTCTATCTGCGGCGAACTTGGCGCTGACCCTGCGGCAATACCGCTTCTTATCGGTCTTGGCTTACGAAAAATCAGCATGGGAGCTGCCTCTGTCGCGGCTGCCAAACGCGCAATTGCATCGGTCACGGTAGAAAAAGCCGAGGAGATTGCCAGAAACGTACTGGGACTGTCTACCGCGCAAGAGATAGAAAAATATCTGGCACTTTAAAAGAAATATAAAATATAGCTACCACAAGCGAGGTTACCTCGCCCTGTAAAAAACTCTGGGAGAACCCGCCTATGAGCCTCTCGCTTTGCTCGGTCTCTCCGGCGGCGAACCCTCAGAAAATGTTTTTTACAGGGCGTTCCACCCTCGCCTGCGGTAAATACTATTTGTCTTTCTATCCATAGACTCCGTTCAGGGGGGGGCTTTTCGGCACCCAGACTGCAACGAAGACGGATAATAATATTTTTGTTTAGGAGTGTCAGCGAGTGTACACCCAGACGCGAGCTATTTTAATCAACCCAACAGCCATTCCAGGACATTAAAATGCTGAATGCCTTTGTAATTATTATTGTTGTAGTCCCTGCTCAATAAATACTTTGGATGGCTGTCTTTTATCATTTGCAGAGCTGAAAGTTCTCTGGAAAGAGTTGTTTCGTCTAAAAGGCTTTGAGAAACCTGATAATATTCTACAATGCCGCCGGGTTTTTGAGCAACAAAATCTATTTCTTTATCGTTTATCTTTCCAATATTTACTTTGTAACCACGACGGAGGAGTTCAAGATATACAATATTTTCCAGCATATGCCCGGAGTCTGTTTCTGCCGTTCCGCCAAGAAAATAATACCTAAGTCCAGCGTCTACGGCATAATACTTTGCATTCGTGCGTAGTAAGCCTTTGTTGTTTATGTGTTGTTTTTCAGCTTTATAAAAAATAAAACAATCAAGCAAAGCAGTAAGGTAATTTTCAAGTATTGGAGCATACAGATTTTTATCATTTGGTTTAAGTTTAAAATCGTTATTTATTACGCCAACCATATTGTTAATCGATGTTTCACTTCCTATGCTGCTAAAAAGGAAATTTACTACGCGGGTTAATTGAGGTAATTCTTTTATATCATCACGCTGCATTACATCGCGCATTATTATACTTTCGTAGATATGAGAAAGATACTCACGAACACCTTGTCTGTCCCATAAAGTTTTTTCGTTATTTCCCTTATAAACAAGTGATTCAGGAAAAGAGCTGTTTTCCAGATAGTTTTGAAAAATTATATCTATATTATTTTTTTCTTCCAAAGGAAATGCATTTAAATATTCCTTAAAAGACAATGGAAACATGTGGATTTGAATATACCGTCCGCCCAGAATTTTGGGTAGTTTACTGGATAGTAAAGAAGAGTTTGACCCTGTTACATAAAGATCGATATTTTCATTTTTTCGAAGACTATTTATTACTTCGCCAAATTCTGAAACTAGCTGTATCTCATCCAGAAACACATAGTTCTGCTTGGTTTTAGATATTTTCCCAAGAACATATTCATGTAAAACCGCACCTTCCAGAAGAGGTTTATTTTCGTAATCTTCAAGATCTATTGTCAGGATTTGATCCTCATTTATGCCATCAGAGCGGAGTTTATCCTGATACATTTTTAATATTGTGGATTTCCCGCA
>WQXC01000047.1 GCA_009785045.1 Treponema sp.
ACCACATATAACGCCGGAATTTTTGTGTCAATGGAAGCGCTATTGGATGATCTTGTTGCGCATAACATTCAAAACCGAACTGTCGCTGTTATAGAAAACGGTTCATGGGCTGCCACCAGCGGCAGTCTAATGCGCGAAAAACTGGGTAAATGCAAAAATATTAAAATAATTGAACAAACTTTAAGTATAAAATCCAGCATTAAAACAACGCAGTTACCGGAACTGGATGTTATGGTACAAGCCATCGAAAAAGATTTTCCGCATCTTATTAAAAATGATGCAGAAAAAAAAGACAATAAAACCGCTTCTGTTGATCCATTGGCTATGTTCAAGTTATCTTACGGTTTGTTTGTATTAACTGCCAAAGACGGCGTTAAAGATAACGGTTGTATAATAAATACTGCAATGCAAATAACGGCAGCGCCGTTAAGAATATCTATCGCTGTGAACAAAGCCAACTTTACCTATGACATGATTGCAAAAACCGGAGAGTTTAATATTTCTGTTTTGGCAGAAAGCGCACCGTTCCGTATTTTTGAACAGTTTGGTTTTTCCAGCGGACGGGATACAGATAAATTTTCTGACAACAATAACGTTCAACGAACAGCAAATGGAATCCGTTATTTAACAGAATATGTAAATAGCGTAATCTCGGGCAAAGTTTCACAATCTTATGACTACGGTACACATACAGTGTTTTTTGCTGATGTCACACAATCATTTGTGCTAGCGGCTGAACCAAGTCTAACGTATCAATATTATTTTGATAATATAAAACCAAAGCCGCAGCCAGCCCAGGATAAGAAAAAAGGGTTTGTCTGTAAGATTTGCGGATATGTTCACGAAGGTGATAGTCTGCTGGATGATTTTATTTGTCCATTATGCAAACACGGCTCTGTGGATTTTGAGGTTATTAATTAAAAGTACTCAGTTATATGCTGAGGCCGCAGTGTAAAAACGCTCTTTAATAATTCCTCGTTCTTGTATACTTCCAGAGCTGTCTTTGAATACCAGCTATCCTGACGCGAATATAATGCGTTTTCAAGCGATCTGTAACCTGTAACAAGCTGGCTAAGTGAAAGAATGTCGCAGCACATGTCAGGATTTTTCGTAGTTTGCGATACCTTTGTATCTTCCTTTCCGAATTGCACAAGGTATTTCCCTGTGTTGGCAGAAATGTTTTCGTCGTGTACTTCGATAACATATTCGCCTTCGCAGCCGCTGCTGCAACAATGCGGACGGCGCATTAACTCAAGCGCTGCTTTTACATTTACAACTCTTGTCATTTCTCTAGGCAAAAACTTTGTTTCCAAAGACCATGCATCGCCGATAAAATCGAAAGGATCGATGAATGCCGGCATGAGCCATTTAAAGTTTTCAAACTGTGCAGAAAGACCGCCTGTTAAACTTAAAGCGCCGTATAAACCTTTTCTGTCGATAAAAGCAAGTTCCGTTACCGACATATTGTGATCGCCGTCTTCGACCTCATCCTGATACTTGATGTAACTGCGCGCTTTTCCGGTTTCGTCTTTCCACAGGTAAAGGTATGTTCCTGTTAGACACGGATCCTGTCTTGTAAAACTTTTCCATGCGCGGTTATCCGGCCAGTAATCCCTGTGTATTCCATGATTTAAGTTTGTTATATAAGCCGAATGAACTTCCGCAAGCAGGGATGTGTCGTCTCCGGGAAGAATGTGAATAAACTCACCCTTTGCATTTATTTCCGATAAATCACCTGTGTTAATGGTTATGTTATTTCTTGCGCATGCTACTTCATACCCGAACTTGCGGTAAAAATCATGGTTAAATGGAGTAAGATTTGAAAAAACCACTCCTTTTTCGTATGCTTGCGGTAAAAGTTCTTCAAAAATCCTGCGTACATGACCGCCTTTTCGCGCTTCAGGCAATGTTCCTACGCCGCTTATCCCTGACATTTTTACGCTGTGTCCGTCAAAACGCATAAGGTATTCTACCTCGAACATTCCGGCAAGCATTTTTTTACCAGCAAAACTTCCCCATGCCCAATTTGCAGGGTGTCCCAGCGGATCAATTTTTTGATTTTCTTCCTTTGAATAATCTTTACGTTGATTGTAAACTATCGTATGTATCCTGAATAACTGAAGCAAATCATCAGTTTCTAATCTGCGAATTTCATGCATGATTCAATATAGACTATTTTTCCGGGTTGTGGTAGTATCCAGATAATGAGTAAATCAAAGTCTTTCCAAGTTGACCAAAAAGTGGTTTATCCAAGTCAGGGTGTCGGTGTTATCAGAGACATCGTTCAGAAAAAGTTTAAAGATTCCAAAATCCCTTATTATATTATCTATCTTGAAGTAACCGATATGACAATTATGGTTCCGGTTGACAAGGCAATAGAGCTCGGTATTCGTTCTACAGTCTCCAGAGATGAAGCGCTAAAGGCGCTCGAGCTGATAAGCGAAGATTATGAGCCGATTCCTTCGGACTGGAAAATGCGCTACCAGATGAATCTTGACCTTCTTAAAAAAGGAAGCATCAGGGATATTGCAAGTATCGTCCGATCGTTATATCACCGCAGCAGGGTAAAAGAACTGCCAATTCTGGAACGAAAACTTTATGATTCTGCCATGAAACTGCTGGAAGATGAAATTTCCATTTCGTTAAAAAAGTCAAAAGAAGATGTCCAAAACATGATCTTTGCGCGCCTGGAAGCTGAATAGCCATGGATGCCGCATTAAAAGCCGCGGCTGTTATTTGCGCCGCAGGATCGTCATCGCGCATGGGCGGAATAAAAAAAGAGTATCAAAAACTTCCGTGCGGTGACACTGTGCTTGGCTCTTCTGTCCGCGCTTTTGCGGCAGTTCCTTCTGTAAAAATAATTGTAATCGCTGTTCCCGAAGGAGGGGAGGCTGAAACGCATAAAACGCTGCCGCCTGCAATTCTTTCTGCCGGAAAACCGGATATCCTGTTTGTTACAGGCGGCAGTACGCGCTGCGCTTCTGTGTATAATGCATTATCTTCTCTTACTGAGTTTAACCCTGATTATGTTTTAATTCATGACGGCGCAAGACCCTGGGTAAGCGTTTCATTAATCGAAAATATTATTGCCGCTGTTAAAAAATACAACGCTGTTATTCCGGCGCTACTTCTTACGGAAACTCCCAAGGAGTTTGAAACGCCGCTAAAGTCCGCTGCAGGTGAAACACCGGCTGTTTTTATTAAAAATCACTTAAAACGCATTAACACTGGAATTGCTCAAACGCCGCAAGGGTTTAAGTTTGCAGAAATACTTAAGGCACACGAAAAAGCCGCCGGCGTAACCGGCGAAGAATTTACCGACGATGCAGAAATATGGGGAAGGTTTTGCGGGAAAGTCGCAGTTATCCCCGGCGAAGCAGGAAATAAAAAAATTACCTTCCCGGAGGACTTAACATGAATTCCATCGTGAGAGTCTCTTTTGTATTTATTCTTGTTTGTATTTTTATTTCCTGCACTCGCTCTGGTTCCGGAGCCGGGTCTGCTCTTGTGTCCTGGTCGGGCGCGTATCCAATGGCAATACTGCAGCCTGGCGCGCAGCCTATCTGGTTTCAGTTAACAGAAGACGGTCCTGTTTATATCGAATCAATCGAAGATGTTATGTTTACCAGCGCGTTTATTCCATGGCCATATGCGCCGCACATAAGTTATATAGCAGAAGACAACGGTGTTATAGTGATGGTTGTTAACCGCGACGGTTTTTTAAGACTTGCACCTAACGATTCAGGTACTGTAAATCCGGGTCTTGCTCTTCACCGTTTTTCCGGCGGTGATTACTGGAGCCCGTACACGGTAGGAGGCTTTGTTTACTTTGATGACAGCCTGATTGCGCTATTGTATCTGGACGAACGTTTTTTTGTATCCGGCAGCCCCATTCCCAAATACAGAACATGGTCATTTAACATGAACTCCAACACTCCTTTTCCGATGGAAATTCCTGCTCTGCAGTCTTTTCCCTTTGAAGAAAACTGGGATGTTGATACCCTGCGCCTTGCGGGAGACGGTTTCTTCTATTACAGAGCTGCAAAAAGAAGCGGTTATTCCCCTGTAGTACGAATGTTCCGTACTGCCGATCTTGCAAGCCAGGGCGAAGAAATTTCCATAGAGGCATTTTTTAATTCTGCTCCCAACAAAAGCGAAGTGTTTCATCCTTCATTGCCGCCGTTACCTGAAGGCTTTTATTACACAGAAATCGGCAGAACAGGAAATGTTTTGTTTGCCTCATGGGAAGAACAGGAAGATTTCAGCATAGGAGCCGCCGGATTTTTGGTGGTAAGACCTTAACATTTTTCCTTAGTTTTATTATAATTACCCCATGGAAAAGCTTCGAATATTAATCCCAAAGGGAAGAATTTTTGACAATGTAAGCCGTCTCTTTTCGGAAGCCGGGTTTTCTATTTCTATGGCAGACAGGACTTATCGCCCTTCCATGGGAGCGCCCTGGCTGGATGCCAAAATTATGAAGCCTCAAAATGTAGGCGAACTCCTTGAGCTTGGCAGCCACGATGCAGGTTTTACCGGCATTGACTGGATTAAAGAAAGCAGCGCCGATGTAGAAGAAATACTCGACCTTGGTTTTGACAAAGTGCGCATTGTCGCGGCAGTTCCGCAGGACTATGACGAAGTTAAGCTTAAATCCAAAAAACTTGTTGTTGCCACAGAGTATGTAAATATTGCAGAAGCCTGGTTAAAGTCGTCAGGTTACCAGTACCGCATTTTGCGCACTTACGGCGCGACAGAAGTTTTTCCGCCGGATGATGCCGACATGATTATCGACAACACTTCTTCCGGTCAGACGCTTAAAGATAACGGTCTTAAAATAATAGGCACATTGCTGGAGTCCTCCACGCGGTTTGTTGCTTCGCGATTAGCTCTTGCAAACGCAGAAAAAAAAGGCCGCATAGAAGAATTGGAAATGCTTTTCCGCGCTGTAATGAACGGACGTGAACGTGTAATGCTGGAAATGAATATACCAAAAGAGCAATTTGAATCGCTTTCGAACCTTCCTGCAATGCGCAGTCCTACTGTAGCTCCGCTTTACGGCGATGCAGGTTATGCTGTAAAAATTGCTGTGAATAAAAATGAGGTTCCCGATATTATTCCAAAACTTAAAAAACTCGGCGCGCTGGATATTGTGGAATATGATTTACGCAAAGTGGTGCAATAAGAGGGTGATATGAGTAGAATAGCAGAGATAGAAAGAAAAACTAAGGAAACCGAAATATATATCAAGCTCAATATTGATGGTACCGGCGAGGCAAAACTCGATTATCCCATCGGCTTTATGTCCCACATGCTGAATACATTTGCTCGTCACGGTTTATTTGATATCGAAATACGCGCAAAAGGCGACCTGGATGTCGATCAACATCACCTTGTGGAAGATACCGGTATTGTGCTTGGTCAGTGTTTTGCAAAAGCGCTGGAAGACAAGCGCGGTATTAAACGTAACGGAAGCTGCGCTTTTCCAATGGATGAATGTCTGGCCCGTGCAGCCGTCGATATCAGCGGAAGACCTTTTCTGTACTTTGACGGTCAGCTTTCCGGCTCGCCGATTATTTCTGCCGGAGAAGGCGGAAAGGAGCAAAAGTTTCAGACCGATGTAAACGAAGATTTCTGGCAGGGCTTTGTGTCTGCCGCCGGATGTAATCTGCATTTGGAAGTATTACGCGGCAGAAGCGATCATCATAAGATAGAAGCAATGTTTAAAGCGGCGGCAAGAGCGCTGCGAGTTGCCTGCGAAATTGACCCGCGTGTTAAAGACACTGTACCCTCAACCAAAGGTTCATTGTAAAGAGGAATTATATGAGTTTTAAAAGAATTATCCCGTGTTTGGACGTTGACGACGGAAAAGTTGTCAAAGGTGTTAAATTCGAAGGCATTAAAGAAGTCGGCGATCTTGTAGAACTTGCAAAAAAATACTGCGCCGACGGCGCAGATGAACTTGCTTTTCTTGACATTGGCGCTTCTGTTAAAAGCCGTGTTACATTAATAGAAGTAATTAAAAAAGTAGCCGCCGAAGTTACCGTTCCATTTTGCGTCGGAGGCGGCATACGCTCTGTAGAGGATGCAAGAGCCGTTATTGAAGCCGGCGCAAATAAAGTGTCCGTCTGCTCATCTGCGCTTTTACGCCCGGAATTACTGCGCGAATTGGCAGACGCATTTGGCAGCCAATCAGTCATGCTGGCTATCGATGCAAAACGCGTTGCGGATGCAGACGGCAGTCCGCGCTGGAATGCTTTTTCCCACGGCGGCAGAACCGACACAGGGCGAAATGCAGTTGAATGGGCAATCCAGGCTGTAGAACTTGGCGTTGGAGAAATAATGGTTAATTCCATCGATGCGGACGGTACCGAAGCCGGGTATGACCTGGAATTAACCCGCCAAATCGCAGAATCTGTAAAAGTGCCTGTAATTGCCTCCGGGGGGGCAGGAAATTTGGAACAAATAGCGGAAGTTTTGCAAAAAACAGGCGCTGACGCGGCTCTTGTGGCATCATTATTGCATTTTGATAAGACCACAGTCCAGGAAATCAAAAAATTCTCTGACAATAGGGGAATTTGTGTCAAACGGTAGATTACTGCTATTTTCTTTAAAAAATATACTTGACTAAAATGCTGTCAGTTATATAATATCTACAGATATTGTGAATCATAAATGAGGGGTATTTATGTCGACAAAATGTCAAAGTTGCGGCGCTTTTCATACAAGAGATGCACTTATAAAAGGCGAAATCTGTCCTACTTGTGACGGACCCTATACCATCAGGAAATTACAGACCATTGCGGCAATGCCTTTGCCTCAGGTAAATAAGTGTATTTCCATAATGCAGACCCAGTTAGCGGAGCAGCCTGCTGATATGCAGCTTAACCTTTCCATGGGTATTTGTTTCCTAAAACTAAAACAGTTAGAAAAAGCTCTATCATTCTTTGATAAAGCGATGATCGATAATTTCTCGGATCCCAATCCTTATTATTATGCATCAATCTGTCTTCTTAAAGGAAAAAAGGCATTCCTTGCTATGAGGGACGAAATTGAAAAGATAGAAACAAATCTGGAATCTGCGAATAGTCTTGAACCCAGGCCGATTTTTTATTATTTTCAAGCTTATATAAAGTATGACTATTATAGTCGTAAAAGTTTAAACACAAGCCCCACATGGGAAGCAAAATTGGAAGAAGCAAAAAATGCAGGTTTAATGGAAGATGAAGTAGCGGAGTTTTATGCGCTTATTGGAGTTGAGCGCCCAAGTTGTATTTAAGTTTGGCTTGTGCTGGACTATAAATAAAATCTTATTTTAAGGAGAAAAAAATGGGTTTGATTAAAGGTATTATCAAATTCTTATTCGGTTTCATCATTGGAATGATAACCGGAAAGAAACAAAAGCAAGAAATTGTTGTTGACCTTTCAGCTTATCGCACTGATGAGCAAGACAGAGCACTGCACTATTTCAGTGAAAAGAACAAGAAGGGCTGCATTGGAACAATTAAAGGTTGCTTTAAGAAAAAACCTGCACCTAAAGTAGCAAAAGTAAAAAAGAAAGGCTGTTTCCCAAAGAAACTCGGCTTTATGTCCGATGCAGATTACGATGCATTGGTAGCTTCTGTAATGAAGCGTCTTGACCTTAAGAACAAAGGTCTTACAAAACTTGCTCTTGACGAAAGCCAGGTTGAAAAAACCATCCAGTTCGGAAACTATCTGTGGTATAACGACGAAGGCGAATTCGCCAGCGGCGCGAAACTCGGCGAAGACGGCAAATGGCGCAGTACAACTTATGAATCAACATTCATATTCTTTACAAGAAACCAGATTGCAGCTTATCAGATTACATTCCACCTTGACTGGGAAAAACACGAAGAAGATACCTTTGAATATCACTACAAAGATATCACCGCTCTTCAGACATCCACAAAGCATGAAGACAAGATCGACCTTGATATTGGCGACACAGTATTCAAATGCTACAAGAATGAACTTTATATTAAAGTACCCAATGACTCTTTCAAAATCAACTTAGGCAACAAGCCGACAGCAGAAGAAGAAAGCGCCATCCAGGGCATGAAGAGTTTACTTCGCGAGAAAAAAGCGTAAGTCGTAAAATTAAATTAAAGGTCGCGTTCTGCGGCCTTTAATTATTTTATGGAGTTGTTGTGGCAAAACGGGTTGTATCTGAAGAAGAACAGAAAGAAGTTGAAAAGTATGTTCTTGAGAAAGACTTGAACAGGCCAAAAACAAATATTCTTACTGTTATAAAAAGTTATTTTATTTTTAGTACCAGTACCCTTGGGGTAACAGTACTTGTTTATTTTTTTTTAAGGTTCTGTTTTCCTGATATAGCGCGGGAGATTGAACGTTCGGTCATTGAAAGACCTTTTCTTACATTAATTATTGTTTGGGCCGCTTTTCATATTATAGGTTTTTTGGTTGTGCTTAAACAAATTGTAATTGGTTTTGTGCATTTGTATCAGCATTATTCGCCGGAAGATGTGCGGCGAAGCTGCCTTTTTAAACCAACATGTTCAGAATACATGCTGCTGGCAATAGAAAAATATGGTTTGTTAAAAGGTGTTTTTAAAAGTTTTGGAAGATTTAAAAGGTGTCATGGTGACATCTATTCAATAGATTATCCTTAAGGAGGAGTATATGCCTATATTTGGTAAAACAAACAGCTCAGAAGGCGGTTTCATGGATGTAATCCGTTGCGACCTGCCGGAGTATTAGTATGGAAATGGCGCCCGGATGTTGCGCAAGCTATCGGCGAAGATGAAAAATCAAGACATGGTGTTAATTCGTCAGTTAAAGAAAATGCCATTAGATATGGCTCAAGCCTTAAAGTAAACAACAGCGAAGTAGCAGTCTTTGTATATAATCAAAAAGACGGCCCTCTTATGGATTACATAGAAGGACCATATCAGGGTGCTATTAAAACAGCAAACTTCCCTGTACTTTCAAGGCTCGTAGGCGTTGGATTCGGCGGAGCTTCTCCGTTCCAGGCAGAAATATATTTTATTAACCTTGCCGGTATTAATACGATAGAATTTGGTACAAAATACTTTAACATTGTAGACACTATTAATAGTGAATTTCCGTATCCTGTTACGATCAGGGGGAAATTGCAATTTAAGATTGTTGACTATAAGAAATTTATAGAAAAACGCAGGCTTATTAATTTTGATCTTGAAGATTTCAGAGTGCAGGTTAAAACTGCATTAGTTGGTCACATTAAAGGCGCTGTTCATAATATCGTTGCAGAGCAAAAAATAGCTGCGCATACAGTTGTTACTCAATTTGATTCCATTAGAAAGGTTGTCACAGACCGGGTAAACAATGACTTGCAGGAAGAATATGCTGTTACGATTAACAGGATCGATTTTGATGCAGTAGAAACGGATCAAGAAAATGAAGATTACAAAGAATACATGGAAGCTACCCGCGAACAGGCGAAGAGACTCAAAGCTGCTCAGATTGATATGAAGATTAAAGACGGACATTATCAGGTTGACGGCGCGCACTTTGCTGTTCACCAGTTCAATCGTCAGGCAGACGTTGCGCAGACTGCAGCAGAGTCGCTCGGAAAAATGGGCGAAGGCGGCGGCGGCGGAATGGCTGGCATGGCAATGGGCGGAATGGCTGGTATGGCAATGGGCGGCATGATGGGCGGTATGATGGGCGGCATGATGCAGCAGCCTATGCAGCAGCAAATGCAGCAAATGCAGCCTGGTATGCAACAGCCCATGCAGCAGCAGCCAATGCAGCAGGGTGGTATGCCTCCTCCGCCTCCAGTTGTTCAATACAGCGTTGCAGTTAATGGTCAAACAATGGGACCCTTTGATATGAATTCGCTTATGCAGATGGTTCAAAACGGCCAGCTTACAAATAAATCCATGGTATGGAAAAACGGAATGGCAAACTGGGCAGAAGCAGGAACAGTACAGGAACTGGCGCAGTTATTTATGCAAGCGCCTCCTCCGCCTCCGCCGCCGGCGCCGTAATTATTTAAGGAGTGTTTTATGAAAGTTAATTTTGTCATGTTGCTTATTGCTTTAGCTATCGCAGCTCTTGCTGCTTTTGGTTTTTACTCCGGTCACAAGGGTGAATATCAGTTACTTATTACAATTGGCAGCGGATTAATGTTATTTATTTTTCTTTCGGGGATTATTGCAGTCGGTTTTGACGCCGGAGGCACAGCGAATGTAAGAGTTGTTTCAATACCGTTTTTGCTTGTTGGTCTTGTCAGCAATTTAATATTTGCATTTTTTATGGCAATGGCGCCCTACATCATTGTTAACGGAATAATTATGATTCTGTACATTTTAATTTGCTACTCGGTTGTTAGAGCTTTAAAGTAGATTTTTACATTTTTACATACGTTGTTTCTCGTTCTAATGCCGTCCTTCGGGACGGTATTATTGCTTCTCAAGCGTTATCTATTATATAATGTCATATGGTCATAGCTTCGATTGATTTACAAAATGGAAAGGTCGTCCAGTTAAAGCAGGGCGATGAACTCGTTCTTCAGCGGGATAACGCCCTGGAATTGGCGGCGGAATTTGACCGTTACGGCGAAATTGCGGTCATAGACCTGGATGCCGCCATGGGAAAGGGTTCCAATCTTGAAATTATTAAACCGCTTTTGCGAAAAGCCGAATGCAGGGTAGGCGGCGGTATTCGCACGCCTGCGCAGGCAAAAGAACTTGTAAGCCTGGGAGCCAGGAAAATTATTGTTGGCTCAAGCGCTTTTCGTATCGATGGCCGCTTTGCAGTTAATGTGCCCTTCCTGGAAGAAATGTCTAAAACAATAGGACGCCAACGGCTTATTGTCGCTGTGGATGCGCGCGCCGGTGAAATTGTCGTTGACGGCTGGAAAACTCCCACAGGGCTTAATCTTTTGCAAACTGCAAAAGCAGTTGAGCCGTATGCAGGAGAACTGCTTTTTACCTGTGTTGAACGCGAAGGTATGATGTCCGGTACAGACCTTGCTCTTGCGCAAATGCTGCGCGAGACAGTTTCCTGCCAAATCACCGTTGCAGGCGGTGTTTCAACATTAAACGAAATAGAAGAAATAGCCGCTCTTGGCTGCGATGTGCAGCTTGGAATGGCAATTTATACAGGAAAAATAAACCTAACAGATGCATTTATAAGCTCCCTTAACTGGAACAAAGGGCAGCCGTCAGAGCTTAATTCCATAGCTGCTATTCCCGGCGCTCCTGTTTTTATTGCGCACCGTCTTCTTTTGCCGGTAATTGTTCAGTCTTCTGACGGCCAGGTAATGATGACAGGCTTTGCTGACAAAGAAGCGTTAGGCGAAACATTTAAACGCGGTAATGTCTGTTTCCACAGCCGTACACGCAAAAAACTGTGGATGAAAGGCGAAAACTCCGGCAATGTATTAAAACTTTTACGTCTTCGCGCAGACTGCGACAGAGACGCAATCCTTGCAATCGCAGAGCCGCAAGGACCTGTTTGCCACACCGGCGCGTGGTCGTGTTTTGAAACAAACAAAGAGTATACGCTGGAACTCTTGCAGGAAATTATAACAGAACGTTTTAAAAATCCCGCGCCGGGTTCTTACACCGCAACATTGGATGACGAACTTGTACGCGAAAAAATTATGGAAGAGGCGCAGGAATTGTG
>WQXC01000048.1 GCA_009785045.1 Treponema sp.
CATTTGCAACAAATAGCCAAAACACCTTCTTTGTATAACAATCACGCCGTCTCCAGCATGCCTGTCATACTTTTACGAGTTTCAACCGTCAAATTGAAACTCGAAGTCTGACCACTCTAGAGTGGTCAGACAACTCTCCCCTTCCCTAATGTCTACAACCTTTCAATCGTAGACTTGTTGCCAAATATCGCTGAAATCACATAGTGATTCCATATGCCCATAAGGGCGTTCTTGCACAGACGCATGTTTTGCAAATGCGCAAGTTTTCAGAAGATACTATTTCCATAAGTACTTTGTCAAGTACCTTTGAAAATAAATAACCTTTTTTCGTGTGTTAAAGACGCATGGAATTACACCGTTCTACCAAAGCAAACATCGGTGTGCGCTTTTTTTCAATTTGTTAATGTCAGGTAAACCAGCATCAACCTTTTGAAGATTCCGAAAAAATCCCGGTTAGCGGAACCCCGGCAAACCAGACAAATGGTCAAAAAACCAACAGCCCGGAAACGGAAATTCCCCTTTTGATATCCTGCAAAAAATATAGCAACTTTTTAAATTCTTGTCAAGCCTTTTTCGAAAAAAATTAAAAAAATTCTACACAAAAAAAACACTCTAAAACTACATTAAATAAGCAAAATTAACAGCCAGTCCAACGGTCACCGGAATGACTATATTGTCATAATCCTCCAGCGGAAGGGCTTCCACAACAGTTGCTGTAAATGCGGCTACAAAGGCAATAAACATACTGCCGCTAACCGCATAAGCGCTGATTAAAACAACAGTAAAGCACGCCAAAGAGCCTTCTACGCTTTTTCCGCAAAGGAAAGCCGGGCGCCATTTGCCAAGGAACTTTCCTGCCAGGCTGGCAATACCATCGCCAAAAGCCAGTGCATAAATCGCGATAGCCGCCGCATTTGACGGATAAAGCAGTAGGGCAAGAAGAGCGCCAATCCCCAGGGTTACCGGTCCCATCACAAAACGACCCATATCACGCGGTCTGGATGCCATACCAGTAATGGAAGAAATAACCGGAATTCTAACGCCGGAAAGACGCAAGTATTCCATCAATGTATAGCCCAAAGTCCCAATCATTAAGATAGTCACAGTTGCTGCTTTGTTTACGCTCGCCATAACAGGGGCAAGAGCGATAAGAAAATGGATAGTTTTCCTGATGATTTCGGCTTTTAATTCGCTGCGAACACCAGAAACGGGAAGTATAGAAGTAAACATAGTAATTGCTCTATCCATGTTATATTACTAGCAAAAATCGTGCCAAGTAGCAATTTCTTACATCGATATTGTGTAAGTCTATATCCTGTATAGACTTACGAAAATAGAAAAAACAGCAGACCGTTAAAAAATGGTTAAAAAACCATTAAAAACGTATAAAATATCATACTCGTAGTATACAAATTTACTATTGTATTTACTGGTGTCAGTCACCTACGCTATATATAGCGTCTATACGTATTATGCGGCGCTAAAGGTAGTACTGGTGACTGACACCAAAATTTTCATATTTTTATTGACATTTATGGGGGAGGGGGGGGTATAATTTATCAAGAGGTGAAAAAATGCGTAAACTTTGTATCTGTTTGTTTTTATTACTTTTTATTCAAGGCGTAATTTTTGCAGAATTCCAATTTGAACCCAAATTTGGTTATTTTTATGAAAAAAATACTTATGAAAAGAATACTTCCAGATCATTTGATGGATTTGCAACAAATATATTTTTAAGAGTATTATTTTCAGAGAATGTAGGTATATTTGGTCACATTGGTTTTTATTCATGGTCTGACGGTGATAATAGAGATTATATTAAACAATTTGAAAGTGCAGGTATAAGCACACAAATAAATGACGTAATCGGAACCAAACTTAATTTAGGAGCTGGTATCGCTTTTGTAATTCCAGTAAATGAAAAATTTAATATTCGTTCTGATTTAGGCATATCTTATATACCATGGGGAACCGAAGGAATAACAGGTACAATGACATACAATAATGTTAGCACCAATGTTGGAATATTTATTGAACCATTTACCAGTTTTGGGTTTATGGCTAATATTTTTGGAAGCATTGAATTGTTCAGCAGAGGGCATCTTACCTTAGGTGCTAATATGGATTTTAAGATAAATAGATCAGAAACCACAGAATTTATTGCAGGGGGTATATCTACCAGAACATCTGACAATCCAAAGTTCTTTGGTTTTACTATAGCCCCCACTGTAGGGATGCTATTTACATTTTAAATTATTACCAAAAAAATAAAGAGTGTAATCATTTTGATGTTATAGAATTTAATTTTGAAAGTAAATAACTTTTTAATGAGTAGAACATAGCAAAAGTATAGAATTCACAATATCTTATTTCTTATACACTGGTACGCGTTATTCTATTCCGTGTTTTCTGTAATATGCACCTGATGCAAACCAATCGGCTGGTTCCAAAACAAATCCTGCTTTTACGGGATTATAATCTATGTAATCCATCAAAGTTTCAAATTCATCCTGATTTTTTATAATCCTGGCAAAGAAACGCTCGCCCCATAGATGGTCAATAGATCCATGAATTCGGTTCCAGTATTTTGATGAATTTGTTTTAATCCATTGCATAATCTTTGTTAAATTAGTTCCATCTACAGGTTTTATTAACAGATGAGTATGAGTCGGCATAATGCAAAAATTAGATAGCTGGAAACCATACTTTTTTTGAGCCTTGTTTAAAATTAGAAGCATTGCATTTCGTCCTAATCTGGCTTCAAAAGCCTTTATTTTGTTATTTGTCCGTGAAGTTACATGATAAAAAGCACCATCAATAAATACTCTTTTCTTACGCATAGTTTACCCCCGCGCAGCCAAAAATTTGATAAAAATATCATATATATATGGCGCGCAGATGCGTGGTGCTTGACCGAAAATTAAAATATTTTTGGTGTCAGTCACCAGTACTACCTTTAGCGCCGCATAATACGTATAGACGCTATATATAGCGTAGGTGACTGACACCAGGGAATTTGCTATAATAACTTCATGAAATCAGCAACTAACCATTGGGCGGATGAAACCGCGGCGAAGATTGTTTTTGAAAAAAGCGGCGCAGCCGGAGACGAGAAAGAACTCTACACTTGCGCGTCTGGCATTACTCCGTCGGGAAGTGTGCATATCGGGAACTTCAGGGAAATTATCTCTGTGGAACTTGTTGCCCAGTCCCTGCGTGACATGGGTAAAAATGTGCGTTTTATTTATTCATGGGACGATTACGATGTGTTCCGCAAAGTGCCTGCCGATATGCCAAAACAGGACGAACTAAAAAATTATTTACGCTCACCTATCACGATGGTTCCGGACCCGTGGGAGAGAGACGCTAATTATGCGCGTCATCACGAAGTTGATGTCGAAAACACACTGCCAAAAGTAGGGATATCCCCGGAGTATATCTACCAGGCGGAGCGCTACAGAACTTCTGTTTATGCGCAAGGTATCCGTAAAGCGCTGGAAAAGCGCAGTGTCTTAAAAGATATTTTGGACAAGTTCCGTGACGAGGAACATAAGATTCAAGGCGAATGGTGGCCTGTAAGCGTTTTTTGCGAGAAGTGCAATAAAGACGAAACAGAAATTGAGGGCTGGGACGGCGACTGGGGTTTAAGTTACAAGTGCAAAAAATGCGGCTGTGCAGAAACGCTGGACATTCGCAGCGCCAAAGGCATTAAATTATCGTGGCGTATCGACTGGCCAATGCGCTGGGAATACGAAAAAGTCGATTTTGAACCTGCCGGAAAAGATCATCATTCTCAGGGCGGAAGTTTTGACACTGCCAAACATGTCTGCAAAGATGTGTACAACTGGGATGCGCCAATAACTTTCCGCTACGATTTTATCGGCACAAAAGGACTTCCCGGAAAAATGTCATCATCGTCGGGTAATGTAATTACTTTGGACTTTGTATTAAATGTGTATACGCCGGAATTAACTCGTTATCTGTTTGCCGGGACAAGACCGAATACAGAATTTTCAATTTCTTTTGATCTTGATGTAATAAAAATTTACGAAGATTACGATAAGACAGAGCGCATTGCCTGGAAAACAGAAGAAGCAAAAGACGAAGCGGCTTATCAGAAAGAAAAAAGAATTTACGAACTTTCTCAGGTAAGTGTGAACGGAAAAACACCAAAGATGGAAGGAGCCGCACCGTACCAGGTACCATTCAGGCATTTGTGTAATTTAATTCAAATTGCAGACGGCGATATTGAAAAAGCGCTTGCAGATATAGCAGTTGCCTTTAACGAAATGCAGCCCAAACCGGCTCAGAGTTTGAATCTGCCGGCATTACGGGTTAGGGCGCAGTGCGCAAAGTACTGGATAGAAAACTGTGCGCCGGAAGATTTCAAGTTCCGCTTGCTGCCTGCAGGCAGCGAATCAGGACGGCCGCTTTCGGACACAGAGAAGAATGCAATTCGTATCCTGCGTGATGACGTAATAAGTAAAATAGAAGAGTTTGCAGACGATAAAATCTGCTCTACTGCAATTTACGCTGTTGCAGAAAAAGCAGGTATCGACGGAAAAGCATTGTTTGGCGCAGCATATCAGGCTTTGATTGGTAAAGATCAAGGACCGCGGCTTGCAAGTTTTTTAAGATCGATAGATATAGATAGATTACTGGGAATTCTGAAAGAATATTAATTTTCTTTTTCTTTGTATAGAATCGGCGGCTGCCCCGGAAAGTGACACCATTTTATTTTTTCCTCGGAAGACGACACCTTGTGGAGCTGGACATTATTCTTTATTAGAGCGGTTTCCGCTTCTTTTGGAATGGTGTCGTCGGTAAAGACTTCTGCAATTTTATCAAGCTGGATTAAAGAGTATGCGCCGCGCCGGCTGAACTTTGTGGCTTCTGTAAGCACATAAACTTTTTTTGCTCTATTGGCAAGATGCAACGCTGTTTCAACGCGAAGATGATCTTGTCCTGTAAATCCCTGACCAGGAATAAATCCGTCTGTACCTAAAAAAAACTTATCTACAAAAAAGTTTTCTGCGGATTTTTTTGTTATTGGTCCGACTAAAACCTGCGATTCCGGCTGAAAATAACCGCCAAGAAGAATAGTTTTAATATTTGGCAATTTGCAAATATAATTTGCAATAAAAATAGAGTTGGTAATAATGGTAACATTTTTCTTTGCCAATGCAAGTTCTTCGGCAAATAATGCGCAGCAGGAACCAGACTCGATCATTATAGATTCGCCGCCTTCTACAATTTCTGCAGCAGCTTTAGCAATTCGCCGTTTTATAGAATGACTAAACGCCATTCGTTTGCCGGTATCGTCTGCACCATCCAGACTGGCAAATCCATGAGTGCGGCGGATTATTCCGCGCTTTTCCAAATTGTCCAGATCTTTACGAAGTGTTACATGAGAAACATCAAGCAATTCTGCGAGAAGAGAAATCTTAATAGTTTTGTTAGCTGCCAAAAAATCCAGAATCCTGACGGTCCTATCCATAACCGAATTCCTTTATTTAAAGTTCCAGCGATTTACTTTCTATCTTTTCGGTAACGTATGCGGCAAATTCATCTATCTTCATTGCGGCAAGCTGCCTTCCGTCGCGGAGACGTATAGACACAGTGCCTTCATCGGCTTCCCGCTGACCTGCAACAAGCATGTAAGGAATCTTACGGGTCTGGCAGTTGCGGACTTTTGCATTTAAGCGATCGTCGCTTAACTCTGCCGTTACGCGCAAGTTGCAGTCATTAACTGTCCGCATTTTTAATTCGGAGGCAACTTTATTAGCATATTCGTTAAACTGTTCGGCAACAGGTATGACAGCAATCTGCTCCGGAGCAATCCATACAGGGAAAGCGCCGCCGAAATGCTCGATAAGCACGCCGAAGAAACGTTCCAGGCTGCCAAAAAGCGCGCGATGAATCATGTAAGGACGCTTGCGCTGACCATCAGAATCAACAAAGGTCATGTTAAAAAGTTCAGGTTCGTTAAAATCAAATTGAATAGTAGACATTTGCCATTCACGGCCAAGCGCATCTTTAATTTTAATATCGATCTTTGGACCATAGAACGCGCCGCCGCCTTCGTCAATTTCGTAAGGCATTCCTTCTGCATTTATGGCGCGTTTTAAGCTTTCAAGAGCGGCATCCCATTTTTCCTGTTCGCCGACACTTTCTTCCGGTCTTGTTGCAAGGTACGCTTTCATTTCCTGAAAACCAAAAGTCTTCCAGATACTTAAACTAAAACGCAGTACTTCGCGGATTTCACTTTCCATTTGCTCCGGCGTACAAATAATGTGAGCATCGTCCTGGGTAAAACCACGTACACGCAACAGACCGTGCAAAACGCCGGAACGTTCATATCGATATACTGTTCCAAGCTCTGCCCAGCGCAAAGGCAAGTCGCGGTATGAATAACTTTTATTGTTATAAATCATTAAATGAAACGGACAATTCATTGGTTTGATATAATAATTTTGCTCGTCAATTTTCATTGGGCTGTACATGCCTTCTTTGTAGAAACCAAGGTGACCCGATGTTTCCCAAAGCCAGCTTTTTCCAATGTGCGGAGTGTAAAGTATTTCGTAACCATTGCGGTAATGTTCTTTACGCCAGAAGTCTTCTATTGTTACCCTCATTCTGCCGCCGTTTGGATGCCAGTAAACAAGACCTGCGCCCGCTTCTTCGTGAGTCGAATAAAGATCCATTTCTTTGCCAACACGGCGGTGATCCCTTTTTTCGATTTCTTCCAGAAGAGCAAGATAAGCTTTTAAGTCTTTTGGATTTTCCCACGCAGTGCCGTAAATACGGGTAAGCATTTGACGTTTTTCATCGCCCCGCCAGTATGCACCGGCAATGCTTTGCAGTTTAAAAGCAGCGGAATTAATCTCTCTTGTGTTATTTACATGAGGTCCTTTGCACAAATCGCTCCATTCTGCATTTTTATTGGAATCGCGATTTTCGTATATTGATACTTCTGCATTATCCGGCAATTCGTGAATCAATTCAGATTTAAACGGCTCCATGGCAAATAACATGAGTGCATCCAGCCGTTTTGCAGTTATTCTTACAAAGTCCTGTCGGCTGTCGATGATTCTTTTCATCTCTGCTTCGATAGCAGGCAGATCTTCGGTTGTAATGGGTTTGGGAAAGAGAAAATCATAATAAAAGCCGTTCTCGATTGCAGGACCAATTGCGGTTTTTGTTCCGGGAAAAAGTTTTACTACGGCTTGCGCCATAATATGGCTAACCGAGTGACGTATTACCGCTAATTTTTCATTAGCTTCTAATTTTGAGTTTTCAGACATATATATATAATAACATATTTTCTTGCAAAAGTCTATTGTTACCGGGTCTTCTATTATATATGATTGTTTAATGAACATTGAATTACTGGCTCCTGCCGGTTCACCTGAAGCGCTTGACGCTGCAATTGGAGAAGGAGCGGACGCCGTTTACCTTGGGTTAAAGGATTTTAACGCACGTCTTAGGAGTACAAATTTCACTTACGCGCAATTTGAGGGTGCAATGCGTTCCCTGCGAAGAATGGGGAAAAAGGTCTATGTTACTGTAAATACTGTTTTTGAACAACGCGAAGCAGATCGTATGTATCAGCTTCTTAAATACCTTGCAAATCATGAACCAGATGCGCTTATTGTACAGGATTTCGGCATTATTGCATTATGTAAATCGGAATTTCCAAATCTTAGGCTGCATGCGTCTACCCAGATGAATATTGCATCGGCAAGAGGCGCTAACGCTCTTTCGCGTCATGGTGTTTCCCGCGTAGTTTTGGCGCGCGAACTATCTTTGGAGGAATTACGCAGCATAAAAACTGAAACTAATCTTGAACTTGAAGTTTTTGTTCATGGCGCGTTATGCATCAGTGTTTCCGGCATTTGCCTTTTTTCAAGCTTCCTGGGTGGAAAGTCTGCTAACAGGGGAATGTGCACCCAGGCATGCAGAAGGTTGTATCATAAATCTGACAGGTCCGAAGGAAACAGCGGATACTACTTTAGCTCTAACGATTTGCAGCTTTTAGAACGCGTTCCGGATTTGGCAGCAGCAGGGATAAAAGCGCTAAAGATCGAAGGCCGCATGAAAAGCGCTTCTTATGTAGGAGCGGTTGTTTCTGCTTATCGGCTGGTAGTGGACGCTGTATCGGGCGGCGATGAAGATGAAATACGGCGCTGTATTGAACAGGGACAGGAGATTTTACGTAACGATTTTGCGCGTCCGAAAACGCAGTATTTGATTGGCGGGGTTGACAGTTTTTCTCACACAGAGGCACAGAGACGCAAAGAACACAAAAAAGATGAACAAAACGAAGAAGAAAAATTGCATGTTAAAATCGACTGGTTGAACCCTGCGCAGGATGGCGGCACAGGTATAAGTCTTGGAATAATTTTAAAAATAAAATTTGATGGAGGCGAAAGGCTCGCGCTTGTAACTCCTCCTATGGGAGTAAAACTTTCTGCGCGGGATTCTGTACGCATTCACCACAGCGATGATTCAGGAAGGATTTCACAGAAATTAACATTTGCCGAAAAAGGAAACGGCGGCTATTGGATTAGCGCGCCGGAAGGTTCCATTGGCGATCATGTCTATTTGATACAGACAAAAGAAATGCGAAAAAGATACGCGCCTGTGATAACGCAAACGCCAGCCGGCAAAGGACCAGGAAGGGAAAGAACGCCGTTTCCGCAAATAACACTAACCAGCAATGAATCCGGAAGAAATAAAAAAAACGAACCTTTTCCGGAAGAATTATATGTTGCGGTTTCGCGTCCGGAAGATTTTTATATTTTACAGTCTTCCCGGCCAAAACGGGTAATGCTCCCGCTGTCGCGAAAGAACGCAAGATATCTGTTATCTGACAACAAACCGGTTTTGCCGTTTAAACCTGCTGAAATGATAATAACTTTGGATCCGTGGTTTCCACAATCAATTGCAGGTTATGAAAATGCAGTAATGGCAGATGAAATCCGGCAATTAATCGAAAAAGGCTATCACCATTATGTAGTAAATAATCCAGGGCATTTTTCCATGCTCAGGGATTTTGATAAAATAAAATTGATTGCAGGTCCATGGCTTTATACATTCAACTCTTGGTCGCTTTCGTATATTGCTTCTTTGGGTGTGCACGGTTTTATTTCGCCGCTGGAAAATAACCGGCAGAATCTGGAACGCACCTGCAGCGAAGTTTCCGGCGTGCGCGGCGCAGCAAGTGTGCAAAAACAACTGCGAAAAAAGTTTTTTATTACAGTTTTTGCATGGCCGCCGCTTTTTAGCATCAGGGATAATCTTAGCCATACAATTAATTTTAATTCGTTCACTGATAACACGGACGAAAGTTTCCTGCTTACAACAAGCCCGGAAGGTTCAGCAGTTTATCCAAATAAATATTTTTCTATCATCGATAAAATACCATTTTTAAAAGAGGCAGGGTTCGGGCGTTTTATAATCGATCTTTCTGGCCCTGTACTGAAAAAATCAAACTACAAAGATTTAATGAGATCGTTTAGTGAAAACGCCCGCGTAATCCAACCCCTGCCTCATTCCAGCCGTTTTAACTGGAAAGATGGTTTTTACAAGAACTAAAACGCAACAGCTTCAAGCTCTCTGCCAGCCATCGCCATAACTGGCTCACCATTCTCTTCACCCTCATACTCATCATCAAGCGGAACCTCCGATGCCGATTTTGCATCCTTCCTGAATTCTGGACGAAACTCGACATGTTCCGCAACAATGTTGATTCTGGAATGCGTTTTGCCATCTGGATCATTCCAGCGGCTTTGTTTAAGGCGTCCAACAACACGCACTCCGCGGCCTTTTTTTCCTTTCGCATAGCACACTTCTGCAAGCTTGGACCACGTGTCTACATCGAAATAGGAAACCTCCTTCTCGAATCCCGAGTCCATTTTGTAAAAGCGGTTTGACGCAAGAGTCATAGAGCACACTTGAGTCCCTTTCGAAGTCGTTCGAAGCAATGGATCTTTTACCAGATTGCCTTCGATTAAGATAGAATTGAGGTTGTTCATACACATCCTCCTAAATAAGTTCCGGCAGCGGTCTGCCGCCGGCCATGAATTTTCCATACAAGGAAAATTCATAGATACTATATATGGCGCGCAGATGTGTGGTGCTTGACCGAAAATGAAAAAATATGCGAAAAAAATGAAAATTCATTTAATATCTACTACTCATACGTACAGTGACAGTCACTTGTGCTACTCCTAGCGCTGGACCTTTCTGCTATACGCTACATATAGCGTAGGTGACTGACACCGTGTTAAGATAAAAAAGTGAGAAGAAAGGCAATTTTTATATATTTGGCGTTGGTCTCTTATTTTTTTGTGCCATTCGCAGGCGCGCAAAATAACAATATTGTTGCTTATTCACTTAAAAATCTGCTTGCCTATCAATACAAGACGAGCCCGATAACCATTCAAAGCCTTGCATTTAAGAATGAACTTCAGCATGCTTACAATGTTACTTTTTCTTCTATGAACCTTACAGTAAGCGGCAGATTGAGCATACCAGCAGTACCCCCGGCAGAAATTAAGGGAATAATAATTATGCTGCGCGGACATCAAAGACCAAACGGTTACTACACTGGAAAAGGCACAGAGAACCCGGCAAAGAGGTATCTGGAAAGCGGCTGGGCAGTAATTGCCCCGGATTTTTTTGGTTATGGCGCTTCATCTCCTGCACCGCCGCCGTTTTCTATGCATCAATTTTATTCGACAGTAAACGCGGTAGAACTTTATAAAAGTCTTGAACAGCCGGACTTTCGCTTCGCTTCTGCGGTTCCGCAGGCAGACAGAATAGCGCTTCCCGGCGCATTCAGAAAAATTGTTTTATGGGGTCACAGTAACGGAGGTCAGGTTGCAATCCATTTTCTGGAAATAATTCAAAAACCTGTTACTACGGTTTTGTGGGCACCTGTCAGCCTTGCATATCCGGAAAGCGCAGGTCACTTTGGACACGGCGCCGCATGGCTGGAACGTTTTAAAAACGATTATACTGCGGCGGATTATTCGCTTTATAATTATCTGGATAAAATTGCGCCCGGCACCCGCATACTTCTTGAACAGGGAGACAGAGACACGGCTGTTCCAAAAGCATGGAATGATACCTTTTCCAAAGCCGTAGAAGAAGAGAATCACCGCCGCGATAGAGCCGGTATAGGAAAAATTAATTTACGTTACGAAGTATATAGAAACGCTGACCATAACCTTAACCCGTACTGGACAACAATTCTACCTGGCAATGTCAGGTTTTGGGAACAGTGACCCCTGGTGTCAGTCACCAGTACTACCTTTAGCGCCGCATAATACGTATAGACGCTATATATAGCGTAGGTGACTGACACCAACCTGCTTGACAATTGTTTCAAACATTCCTACACTGTAAAAACATTATATTTTTCGAAGGAGGAAAAAGATGACTAGAAGGACACTTCACTTATATTGAAGCCGCGTTAGACGAGCTGTCACTAAGGCAGCAGTTAACCTCCTGATTCTTTTCACCCAGAATCCATTCAACGGTAAAAATCAAAGTCGAACAGCGGTTTCTCACCAACAGG
>WQXC01000049.1 GCA_009785045.1 Treponema sp.
CAGCGCGGATCAGGAGATTGCCAGATAACAGGATCCCCGGGGTTAAACCACGGGAAAATACCCTGCTCGTAAGCCGAAAGCAGAATCCCCGGCGAAAGATTTCCGCCGACTGCAATAATATCATCATCCCATTTTTCAGGATCGGGAAATCTGTAAAAATCATTTGTTTTTAGCTGCGGAAAATTCGGATCGGGCCCCGGACGAAAGGATGTCACTACGCTTCCGCTTTAATTTCCATGTTGTAGCCGCTTTCCCCTTCGGTTTGCTTCCAGTCTACAACAGCGCTGCCGCCATTACTTAAACGGCCAAAGAGAACTTCGTCTACAAAGAAACTTTTAATTTTATCTTCGATAATCCTGCCTGCATTTCGCGCGCCAAACTCACGGCTGTAACCTTCTTCGGCAAGTTTGTCTACACAGGTTTCTGTAACAGTAACGGTTACGTTCTTTTCTGCCAGCTGCGCAGTAAAAGCATCCAGTTCTTTGCGGACAATAGACAGCATAATTTCGCGCGAAAGGTGGCCAAAGCGGACAACTGCATCAAGGCGGTTGCGGAACTCCGGCGTAAATATTTTTTCCACCGCGCTGTCTACCGCGCTGTCATCCTGAATACGTTCGCCAAAACCAATAAGCCCTTTGCCAATTTCCCTTGCTCCTGCGTTACTTGTCATTATCAATATAACATTACGAAAATCCGCTTTGCGTCCCTGGTTATCGGTAAGAGTAGCGTAATCCATAATCTGTAAAAGAATGTTAAAGATGTCTGTGTGCGCTTTTTCAATTTCGTCAAGCAGAACTACAGCATGAGGTTGTTTGCGTACAGCATCAGTGAGCTGACCGCCGTCTTCGTAACCAACGTAACCCGGCGAAGAGCCGATTAAACGCGAAACTGTATATTTTTCCTGATACTCACTCATGTCAAAACGAAGCATTGATACGCCAAGGATTTCCGCCAACTGCCGTGCAAGCTCTGTCTTTCCGACGCCGGTGGGACCAGCAAAGAGAAAGTTCGCAACCGGTTTACCTTCCGCACGGAAGCCCGCTCTTGAACGTTTAACAGATTTACAACTGCCGCAATAGCATCGTCTTGTCCGAAAACACGCTGCTTAAGCCTTGTTTCCAGTTCTCTAAGTTTATCTTTTTCGTTTTCTCCCACAGATCTAAGCGGTATACGCGCAATTTTAGAAATAACAGTTTCGATAACCGGCATGGTAATTTCTATTTTTTCAACTTGAGTGTCCTGCTCCTGCGAATCCTGTGAAGAATCAGTCTTATACTCTGCAGCCGGCTCGTTAACAGTAGACTCCTGCGCAGGCGCTGTCTTGTACGCTTCGATGCGCGCATAAGCGCCGGCTTCGTCAATTACATCGATAGCTTATCCGGCAGACGGCGCTCGGTGATAAACTGCGCAGAAAGATGCACTGCGGTTTCCAGAACTTCGTCGTTATAGGAAACATGGTGATAATCTTCGTATCTGGATTTAACTCCCTTAAGTATTTCTATGGCAACTTTTTCGGAAGGTTCGTTTATATCGATCTTCTGAAACCGCCGTGAAAGCGCGCGGTCTTTCTCAAAAAACTTGTTGAATTCCTCGTGTGTTGTAGAGCCAATACAGCGAAGCTTGCCGGAAGTAAGCGCAGGTTTTAGAATATTAGATGCGTCCATTGCGCCGCCGGAGACAGCTCCCGCGCCGACAATCGTATGTATTTCATCAATAAAAAGAATTACCTTTTCCTTTTTTTGCAGTTCTTCGACAACGCGTTTTACCCTTTCTTCAAAATCGCCGCGGTATTTAGTTCCTGCAAGGAGAGCGCCCATATCAAGCGAATAAACACTGAACTCGCGAAGAACCGGCGGAACATGACCTGCAATAATTCTTTGGGCAAGCCCTTCGGTAATCGCAGTTTTGCCAACGCCTGAATCGCCGACATGAAGAGGATTATTTTTTAACCTGCGGCACAGAACCTGCACAGTGCGATCAAGTTCTTCTTCCCTGCCAATAACAGGTTCCAGTTTTTGTTCCTGCGCCATGGCAGTCAAATCTATCGCATAACGCTCAAGCGCTGTTTTTTTATTTGCTTTTTTCTGCGCTTCGGCTTCTTCATCGACGCCGGCGAATTTGCCGCCCTTGTCTGAAGCCAGAGATCCGTCGTTTCCGTAACTGTGTGATAAAACCTGCAGCAATTCCAGTCTTTTAATTCCGGCTTTGCGCAGATAGTAACCGCTGTAACAACGCTCTTCATCGTAGAGAGAGACAAGGATATCGGCTACATCGATCATTTCTTTCTGGGCAGACTGACAATGTATCAGAGCCCGTTCTATAATGTTGTGAAAACCTACAGTTTTTGTGGGTTCTCCGGAAGCAGTAGGCATTTTTTGCTCAAAGAAACTTTCCATTCCGTGCTTGATCTGTTCAAGATCAGCTCCGCACGAGAAAAGCACACCCTGGACCTCGTCAAAGGCAAGAGCTGCGTATAAAATATGCTCAGGCGTAAGATATTCATGTTTTCGTACTTTTGCTTCGTTATATGCTGCGTCAATAATTGCCTGTACATGTCCGGAAATTCTCATTATTCATCCTTAATATATAATATAATGGTTTCAGGCTGGTTCTACAATGCACTTAAGCGGGTATCCGGTCGCTTCGGCTGCCGCATGTACTTGTTCAGTTTTTGTAACAGCAATATCCCAGGTAAAAACTCCAACTATTCCCTTGCCCTTGTTGTGAACATCCAGCATGATTTTGTTGGCTTCTTCTACGCTTTTATGAAAAATCACCACTAATACTTCGACAACAAAATCCATCGTTGTATAGTGATCATTTAAAAGAATCACCTTGAATTGCTCGGGCTCTTTGTATTTTGCGTTTGATTTGGAAGCAGGCTTTTCCCTGATTTTAGGTTTCATAATCCTGCTTATTTAAAAAGATTAAATTTACCAAACTTATGCTGTTTACCATTGGAACGTTTTGTCAGTTCGTCGATTGTTTTAAACATAAAAGCCGCAAACGCAGCTTCGTTGCCGGTATCGGATGTAGAAAAACCTACTGTGATATACGGCTCAGCATGAGCAGCAGCCAGTAAGCCGTGAGAAAAAGCGCGGAAAGATGCAAGCGCCGAGGGACCAAGAAGATCTGCGGCTTCATCCTTTACAGAGCCTGAACCCATATCAGGATAAACAAGGGCAAGTGTCCCGCGTCCGCGGCTGCAAAAAACAGAAGATAATTCTTTTACAAGAAAGAACCACCCTTTAATGTGATCATTAAGCATTATTTCGACATCAGAAAAAGGAATGTCTGCTGCTCTGCTGCGAATACATGGAGGCGAACAAATCAGGATTGCTTCATCAATGTGTTCAAGACGATTTTCTGCGGCAAGAACAAGAGTGCGGGCAGAAATGGGACTGGAAGGATTCCAGTCGAGGGACAGCCGTTTGTCATTTTCCTGCGAGGAACTTTTAGCCCCGGAAAGCCTGTTTGGTATGTAAGCGGCGGCAAATTGTTCTACACGATTGACAGCTTCTGCTTCAATAGCCCTGCTAAGCGCAGATTCATTCCCTGCTAAAAAAATACCTCTGGTCATAACAGTATATTACAGGATATATTATACCTATGCAATTAGTAAAAGCGGCGATGATTGGAGACGTAGTAGGGAGCCACGGCCTCCAAACGCTGGAAGCCAGACTGCCTGTCCTAATCAAAGAAGAAAATATCGACTTTGTCACTGTTAACGGCGAAAATGCCGCAGAAGGTTTTGGCATGACCGAAAGCGACTTCAGGCGTATTATCGCGGCAGGCGCAGATGTAGTTACATCCGGCAACCATGTCTGGGAAAAACGAGAATTCTGGCATATATTGGAAACAGAAAAAAATATGCTGCGCCCTGCAAATTATCCGACAAGCCCTGTAGCTTATCAATGTATTTCCGGCACAGGGTTTTCCTGTATATATAAAAAAAATGTAAGCTGGATAGTGTTTAATCTTCAGGGACGGGATCTGATGAGCGCCATTGACTGCCCCTTTAAATGTTTTGAACATCTTATAGATATTAATACCGGAAGAGCTGCAGACAATCATCCGCTGGTAACAACAGACGGAAAAACAATTCCGGCAGCTTTTCCTGTAATACTGGTAGATTTTCATGCAGAAGCCAGCCGCGAAAAAGAAGCGCTTGCTTACTTTGCCGACGGACGCGCGGCATTGGTTGCAGGCACTCATACGCATGTACAGACTGCAGACGAACGCATTCTGCCAAAAGGCTGCGCATACATTACAGATCTTGGAATGACAGGTAACGTAGACAGTGTAATCGGCATGGATCCGAACATATGTATTGAGCGCGTGAACAAGCAGGTTCTGTATCACATGGAAACAGCAGCACCGGACAAGCCCGGGCGAATGCAGGGTGTTATCGCAGAGATTGACGCAGACACGGGAACCGCAATTTCCATTAAACGAATTTAATTTTTAAAAAGACAGCCGGCTAATCGGGCTTCCTATCCAGATACCTTCGCCGAGATAATCCATTCTTCTTCCTTCTATCAATATTTGCACATCTTTTACATTCTGAAATTCGGTTACAGTCCATACAATCTGCCGAAGCTGCGCAACATAACCTTCCACGCCAAATGTATTGAATAAAAAATCTTCGCTAAAATTGATATAAGCAGTGTTTCCGCGGACTGTCGCAGAAAGCACCCGTGTATTTTGCGGAATAAGATTAATGATACCGCGCCCTACTTCATCTGCGGTAGGACCGGAAAGAAGAACATTTAAAGAGTCCTGCATTGGCGAATCGGAAACCGGGATTCTGCGCGTTACCCTGGAATGAAGAATCTGTCCGTCGCTGCCGACATGAGTAAAGTAAATTGCTCTTTCTCTTGTTTGCACTGGAGCAGGAGCAGGCGGCGGGGATGGCGGCGGAGTTGGCGGAGTAACAGGTCTTTCCGGCGCAGGAGCAGGTCTTGCGGGTTCAGGAGCCGGCCTTGCAGGTTCCGGAGCAGGCGCAGGCCTTGGAGCAGGCGGCTCAATTATAACTGTCACGGCGGGTTCTTCTTCCACCGCCAATATTTCTTCCTCTGCTCCGGGAGGACTGGTTAGCCTGGTTTTAAAAAGGTTAAAATTCTTTTGAATAGTGGGTGCATTAGCCATAAAAATACAGATAATAACGATAACAAAAACCAGCCAAAAAATGACTACTGCCTGAGATCCCTTACGCGCTGTCTTTGCTTTTGCTTTTCTTGCCACAAAAATATGATACTTTACTATTTAACAGCGGTCAATGTCTTTTATAATTCAAAAATCGCATGAAGGAAAAGCGCGGCAGTTTGTGACACATTAAGGCTTTCAATGTTACCGGTGCCGGGAACACGAAGGATGCACGAACATTGATCTTTAACCTCTTTGGGAAGGCCTGTTTCTTCATTGCCAAGAACAAGCGCGATACCGGGACGGCTGTTCTTTAGTTTTTTACCTTTTACAATTCCATTTAAGTCGCTGATACGCTGCCTTGCTCTTACATCTGTTCCGATAGTTACAAGCCGTTTTGATGCGTCTTTTAAAAAAGCTTTTGTGCTTGAAATTCTGCGAACTGTCAAATGTTCAAAGCCGCCTTCGGCAATACGGTATGCGCTGGTAGTAAGGCGGATTTCCTGCTGGTTGTCTTCTCCAGCAAGCGGCGTATCTTTTTCATTCAATACGATAAAACTAACATCAAAGAAAGCCGCCGCTCTTGCGATTGCGCCAAGGTTGTGATCATTCCCGACAGAATGAAGAAGAATACCTGTCTTTCCTTCGTTTGCCCACAGTTCAAGATCTTCAAGGCTAAGCGGTTCGACAACAGGCTCTTCGATCATTGCAACAACACCCTGATGATGAACGCTCTTGCAAATACGTTCCAACTCTTCATCTTCGCAGATCTTGTAAGGCCGTTTGCGTTCAGCGAGCTGTTTGCAGATTCCGGTAAAAGAGCTTAAGCGATCCTCGCGCAGAAAGAGACGGTTAATTGTTTGAGGATGATACTCACCTACAGCGAGTACTGCGTTCATTCCGCAGACAGCAAGTTCATCGGTTAATCTGTTTCGCATATCTGACTGAATCTATTAGTCTTGACCAAATCTGTTTACCATCATCCGCGGCTGATGAGTAGCATCAAGCGTATCGCGCCACAGGCTGCTTTCTGGATTAACCTTGTTGCGATGAGTAATAACAGATTTAACCGGTAAATGAACAAACCTGTTATTCACAAGACCGATAACTACTTTGGTTCTTCCCGCCATTGCAGCATGAACTGCCGCATTACCCAAACGTTCACAATAGATTGAATCGTCAGGGTTAGCCGTAGCAGAGCGGATTGCATAACTGGGATCGATATATTTCAGATTGATTTCTATTCCCTTGTCTTCAAAGTGCTTTAATATCCTGCTGCGAAGGTATACGCCGACATCTGCCATTTTAACATTGCCGCCAGCATCGAATTTCTTTTCGATTAAAAGCTGATCCTGCATTGCGCCTTCGGCAACAACAATAACAGCATGTCTGCGCTTTTTGATTCGATCTTCCAGGTGAGTTAAAAAGCCGTTATAACCTTCCAGATTGAAAGGCACTTCCGGAATCAGAACAAAGTTAACTTCGTGGCTTGCAAGCGCCGTATGCGCTGCGATAAATCCGGAATCCCTGCCCATTACTTTTACAAGACCAATACCGTTAATTGCGGAGACAGCTTCAACGTGCGCAGCGGAAACAACTTCTACTGCTTTTGCTACAGCGGTGCTGAAACCAAACGAACGGTCAATCAATGCAAAGTCATTATCAACTGTTTTGGGAATACCTATCATCGCTATTTTTAATTTTCTTCTGCTGATTTCTTCGGCAATATCAAGCGTTCCGCGCTGTGTGCCGTCCCCGCCGATAACAAACATCATGTTAAGGTTAAGTTTCTGCATTGCATCGACAATTTTTTCCACTTCCTTGCCGCCGCCGCGGGCGCTGCCTAAAAATGTACCGCCAATTTTATGAATATCATCAACAATATCGGGATCAAGCTGTTTTACTCCAAACTGTGATTCTGGCAGAAAGCCCCTGTATCCGAAACGGATACCGGAAATTCTGTTAACGCCGTAATTCGTCCACAAACAGCGGACGATTGCCCGGATTACATCATTCATACCGGGGCAAAGACCGCCGCAGGTAACTATCCCTGCGTGAACATGAGCAGGGGTAAAATATATTTGTTCTCTGGGGCCTGCACGTTCCAGAACTTGCGATCTCTCAACAGACGGCTGCTTTCCGGGCATAATAAACGAACTTAAACGCACAAATCTGTCATCAGTAACATAATCTGCAGACTTGTCTCCCTGAATTTTTGACATTTTAATCGGTGATTGTACCGTTGGGTTCCCAAGTGTCTCAATTGTAAAATCTTGCTTTCCTTCCATAACAGCATCTCCTTTTATATGGCAGATACTATCTATTATAGTACTATTGCTTGAGTTTTGTAAGAGCACATAGTATACTCATGTTATGAAATTCACCCCTCCAAACATGGGCAAATTGAGCCCAAAAACACTAGTTTTTATTATCGCGGGAATAGTGGTGCTAATCTTTTTAGGAACCAGTATTTTTATTGTTGACCAGACCGAACAGGCGGTAATTACCCGCTTCGGCAGATTCATAGGCATAAGGGAACCCGGCCTTCATGTTAAGCTTCCCTTTGGCATTGATCGCAACTACACGGTTAACGTCAGGACAGTGCAAACCGAAGAATTCGGCTTTCGCACAATGAGAGGCGGCAATTACCCATCCTACTCCAGCCAGACAGCCGAATCGATAATGCTTACAGGAGATCTGAACATTGTAGATATTGAATGGATTATCCAATATCGCGTTGTCGATCCAAGAGCCTGGACATTTAACGTAAACGAACGCCGCGCTACAATCCGCGACGTATCGCGATCTGCTATCAATATGCTTGTAGGCGATCGTGCAATCATGGACATCATGGGAATTGAGCGCGCCGCTATCGAAATTGAAGCTTTGGCAATTATGAATGACAGATTCCGCGAATACGGACTTGGCATTGATGTCATTGCTGTTAAATTACAGAATGTCACTCCTCCATCCGGCGTTCAGGCTGCGTTTGAAGATGTAAACAAGGCAATGCAGGATCTTGAACGATTAATAAACGAAGGTCAGCAGGTTTATAACGAGGAAATCCCCAAAGCCAGAGGTGAAGCCGACAGAATGATTCAGGTTGCGCAAGGGTATGCCACTGAGCGTGTAAACCGCGCAAACGGCGATGTAGCCCGCTTTAATTCCGTATTCGAAGAATACCGCCGCGCTCCCGATGTTACAAGACAACGTCTTTACTATGAAATGATTGAAGAAGTTTTTAAGGATGAAAAAGATATGACCATTATAGACCGCAACCTGCGAAACTTTTTACCTCTGATGAACCTGGGAGGAAACTAAAATGAAAAAAATAATTACTACCGTTATAATAGCTTTTGTAATTTTTCTGGGCATTGTGGTAGCCGGTCCGTTATATGTTATAAATGAAGGCGAACAGGCTGTAGTTGTACAGTTCGGACGAATAACAAATGTTGTCACAAGCGCCGGTTTAAAAGTAAAAATTCCGTTTATTGACGAAGTAGTCCGCTATCCCAAAAAGATTATGGCATGGGACGGCGAAGCCAGAATTGTTCCGACTGCAGAAAGACAATTTATTTTTGTCGACGTTGTAGCACGCTGGCGCATAGCCGATCCAAAGAAGTTCTACGAATCAATTAATACTGTTGATGCCGCATATTCAAAACTTGCGGAAATTATCGATTCTGAAGTGCGTACTGTTGTCGCCGAGAACCCTTTGCGTGAATCGGTCAGGAACTCCAATATAATTATGGAACGTTCCCAAAGTGACGAAACCATGGGTCTTGGAGAAAATATCGAAGTCGAAATAATCAGCTCTGCGCAGACAAGTACAGGTTATGAACCAATTACCCGCGGACGACGCCAGCTTGCAGAAGAAATTCTTGCGCGCTCACGGCGTATGGTTCCAGAGTACGGCATTGAACTTATCGATGTTGTTACAAGACAGATTAGTTATTCTCCCGAACTTACGCCAAGCGTTTATGCGCGTATGATCAGGGAAAGAAACCAGATAGCGATGTATTACCGTTCACAGGGTGAAGGCCGCAAAGCAGAATGGCTTGGAAAAATGGATAACGAAAAACGTTCTATTCTGTCAGCCGCTTACAACCAGTCACAGACAATCATGGGAAGAGCAGACGCTGAAGCTGCAAGAATTTATGCATCAGCCTACGACAGGGGAGATGCCAGCAGAAGAACTTTCTATAATTTCTGGAGAGCGATAGAATCGTATCGTCAAACCATGCCAAAGTTTGACAAGACTCTTACCACAGAAATGGAATATTTCCGGTATCTGTATTCACCAAGATAGTTTAAGAGTGAGCAAAACAGGAAAGTGATGGAACAGCGAATTCATATTTCTAATGTGAATAACACGCCGTCAATGTGTTTTGACACAGGGCTTGATCCGCGTTCATTTGCCAGAACAAAAATGTCTCAGAGCCTGATTGAACCGGGTTATATTGTTAATCCGGACGGAACGCACGAAAAATGGAAAGCCGCAGGTGTAAATGAAACTGACGGATCCATGAGAGCTTTTGGCCCTGTATTCCCGGGAAAAAGACTGGATCTTCTTTTAAAAGAAGCTGATTCCACATTACAGACTGCACAACAAGCCAGATTACAGCAGACTGCATTACAGGCTATTACTTCCTGGATAAAAGCAAAGATGTTCCTTGGCGAAACGCGTTCTGTTCTTAACCCAGGCGCATCTTTCGTCTGCCTGGAAGAAAATAATCCTTCGCACCCGTGGGGCAGCGTGTTTTTTGCGCCGGAACATATTTCGAACCGCTGCCTTTACGTTGAAGGAACTCAACTGGATCGTTACAACTGTCCGGATTTAGTCGGCATGGATACTTCTGCATTTTGCGCAGGAGTAATGCTGTACCAGATACTTACAGGAAATCATCCCTATCCCGGCGTCGATTTATATCAGGATATGAGGGAAGGAATTTTTCTGCCCATGTATCTTGCGGCGCCTGGTCTTGATGAAAAACTGGCAGGTCTTATTCAAGCGGCTTTATTGCTTCCTGTCGCAAAGAAAAAATCATCTTTATCGCAGCAGGGAAAATTAAGCGGACTTGAAATTCTCACAGATTTTCTGGAAATATTAACAGACAAGGAAAACACTGTTACATCTGTTACCGAGGTTTCATCATTGGTTAGTACATTACAGCTTGAGAAAGAAAAACAAATTGATAAAGAAAAAAAAGCGTTCCTTTTCCGGCAAAACCTTATTGTAAAAACAAGACGCTTTACAACACAAAATAAACATTTCCTTATCGGGTGCGGACTTGGTTTGTTCTTTGTTCTTTTTGTTGTTTTCAGTACGGTAAGAGGTTTTACCCAGCGGCTGACAACAGAAGGAATGGCGGCTGACACTGTTGTAATTTCTTACTACGAAGCTTTCAGCGGATTAAACCATCTCTTTATGGAAGCATGTATTCAGGGAGCGGACAGAACAGATATTAACGCAGCAGCTACTTTACATGCTGTTGTTAAGCAAAGGCAGGCTTACGAAGTAACCGGCGGCCCGGCGATTATACAGGCAAGGGTCTGGAAAGAAACAGGCGGAGAACTTCCGGCGCCCAATGTTTTTGGAGTAACGGATTTACGGCTTGAATTTCGCGGCGGCAGCGAAGAAGACGGCATTATAACTTATCGCGCCGATTATTTGCTGTGGTCGCCTTTTGAAGACTTTGCAAGACACCGCAGTGACACAGTTACATTGCAGCGCGACAGGCGCAAACACTGGAGAATAATCGAACTTCTGCGGGAAGAAAAATAAAAATTATAAAGTTCCGTTTAGCCAGCAGTTAATTAAAAACCTGGAAAGCGAACCCTCTCCGGGAAGTTCCGGTAAATTATCTTTGGTAAACCAATTTGCATCTTCTATTTCATCTCCGTCCGGCCGGATTACACCCGATAAATGCTGCGCTTTAAAACCAAGCATAAGCGAATTTGGAAACGGCCATGCCTGAGATGTAACATACTCAATATTATTAACTTCGATATTTATTTCTTCGCGGATTTCGCGTACTACAGTTTCTTCCAGGGTTTCTCCCGCTTCGTTGAAACCGGATATGTGGCTGTAAACTCCGGCTCTGAATCTTTTATTATGCGCAAGAAGTATCCGGTTATCAGAATCGGTTATAACTACAATAACCGCAGGGCATATTCTTGGGAACTCTGTCCGTCCGCACTTGGGGCAAATACGCTGCGCCTGCGCTGCGACATCGCTGTTTTCGGCGCCGCAGGTTCCGCAGAAACGGGAATCCCTTCTCCACTGCGCAATGTGGCAGGCGCGAAGAATGCTGTCTATGCCGCCGG
>WQXC01000050.1 GCA_009785045.1 Treponema sp.
AATCCATTATTATTTATACTTGTTCCCTGTGTAACAGCTCCAGTGCCGGCTGCATTTGAACTTACTCTCCATGTTACGGAAGTATTGGGGTTATTTGTGCCGGCAACTGCAGCGCTGAATTGAATCATTCCGCCTGCTGTTATTGACTGGTTAGAAGGATTGACAGTTACGCTGTTTACTGTTGGTATAACGACAGTAACTGTAACGCTTCCGGATTTTGTTGAATCTACAGAAGATGTTGCCGTTATGTGGAGAGGAGATACTGATTCGTTATTGGCTACCGTAAGTAGTCCATTTGCGTTAATGGCTGTTCCTGGCGTAACAGCTCCTGTTCCTGCAGCATTGGAACTGACTCTCCATGTTACTGCATTATCCGGATTATATGTTCCCGTAACAGAGGCACTGAACTGAAGCGTTTCTCCGGCTCTTACTGACTGGCCCGTGGGACTGACAGTTACAGTAGTTACGGTTGGAACGACGACAATGACAGATGTGTTACCGGATTTTGTTGGGTCTACGATTGATGTTGCTGTAATGTAAAGTGTTCTATGAGCTTCGTTTGAAGCAATTGTTAGCACTCCGCTAGAATCTATTCTTGTTCCGGCTGTAACAGCTCCGGTGCCTGCTGCGTTCGAGCTGACTCCCCATGTTACAGCGCTATCTGGATTATTGTTACCCGTAACAGCAGCTCTGAACTGAACTGTTCTGCCAACCGCTGCAGATTCATTCGCAGGAGTAATTTGTATTCCGGTTACGGTCACGACTCTTATTTGTTTAATATCTGACTGCCCCGAATCATTTGATGTTGCAATTACATAAAGTACCGGTACGGTTTCGTTTATCGATACTGTAAGCAGTCCGGTATTGCTGATAAATGTTCCTGCGTCAACCGGCCCTGTGCCGTCACTTGTTGAGCTTACTTTCCATGTTATGCCCTGGCCTGATGCGCTAAAACGAAGATTTCCCCCGGCTACAACCGTTGATAAATTTCCATCGGTTCTGATTGTAACCGTATTCATCCAGTATCTGAAACCAAGACACCCTGTTAATAATCCTGCTATTGCCGCAATGGCGAAAAAACCTAAAAGTTTTTTTGATATTTTCATAATTATTTCTCCTTTTGATTCTGGCAGGCAGAAAGCTCGTTTATAAATTACATTTTATCCGGCAGCTTTTGATTCGTCAAGCATTATAAGCATTATTGATTTGCTTAATCTTGTCTTCTATGCTAGTTCCGTCTATTCCGTAACCTATTGAATCCCATCCATTGGCTCTCTGTCTTGCAAACAACTCAATACGGCTTACGTTACCGAATAACTTCTCGATTCTTTCACGGACAACCGGAGGTTTTACAGAATGCCCAAGCCCCCAAAGATACGCCCACGGCGGATCTGCATAAATAACCTGATACTTCATATATTTATATTTTACAGACTAAACCCAAAATTTCAAGTTATCGTAATATGCTCTGCATTAAGGTTTCGTAATTTAATTCTGCAATTAGTTTTTGCCCTTCTGCGTTTGGATGGATAATATCCATAGACAGGTTTCCGGCTTGCGGATTAAAATTAAACAGCATCATATCTAATCTGTTTGAAAGATGTTTGTATATGTCAGTTACAAGAAAGTCACCTGATAAACTTTCCCGAATAATAATATAGTTCATGGATTCTATCAGCATGTTTGTAGCAATGGAAAGCCCTAAAGATTCTCCAAAAGCTTCCCGTGGAATGGGATTGTAAATTGTATTAACAATTATAGTTGCTTTTGGTGCATTTATTTTTAACCATGAAATAATCTCAACAAACTCATCAGAAAAGGTTTGAATGCCTTTTTCCATTTCATTTCGTAATTCTGGCGGAAGTGTTCCTCCCAGTATGGAATATAGCTCATGTAGATTTGCTGCCATTTCTTCATTTCCAAACCTTGTTAAAATAGCGCCAATACTTGATACAAGATCATTGAGCATAGTTCTGCCAAAAACAGAGTCATAAATAAAACTTCCGCCTCTCAATCTTACTCCATATATTAAGTTTATGGATCTTAAAACAATATTTTCGATTCTTGATCTAATATTGTCGCTAACAGGAGTGATATTAAGGTCAGATATATAATTTAGAAACGGAACAACAAGATTATTTCCGCCGATATTTAATGTGATGATGTGTGAATTCTTTAATATTTTAAGCTCTTCGTCATTAAAATTATTTAAGTAATCCAAAAGCATTGTCGTAGTGTATCCGCTTACAGCCATATTAAAATAATCATCAACGAACCCATCGTTTTCCAGTAAACCGTATAATACTGCAGGATAGCTTTCCTCTTCCGGAATCAGGCCGAATCCTGCGGATACAGAGTCACCTAAAGCAACATAATAACGCGGTGATTCTGAACATGAGGAAATAAAAATGACCAGGCATAGAATCATTTTTACTGCTAAAACGGTCATTATTTGTTTTTTCATAAAAAGACTCCTTATAAAAAAAGCGATGCTCCGTAACCGGAACACCGCCTTATTAGCAAGGACAGGACTCACCTTCCAGTCCTCATAATTCAATAGCAAGGACAGGACTCGAACCTGTGACCTCCGGGTTATGAGCCCGACGAGCTGCCAACTGCTCTACCTTGCGTCGTAAACAGAAGCTTAGGTTTTTTCGTCGCTTTTGTCAACTGTTCCGGGGGTGTGCGGTCCAGGGGTGTGAATTGTCAGTACTGCTGTGAACAGGGCAGAAACGGCTATCAGTATGGCTGCTATTGACGAAAGGCCTGGCATGGTAACCATGAAGTTATAAATGCCATGTATGGCTGTGGCTGTGAAGATGCGCAACAGCGCCTGCACCGGATTGGTGCGGAACAATAATGCTGCAGCGCCGATACGGGAACCGCAGGCTCCGTGGAGAGCGGCTGTGAAGAAACGCAGCAATACGATTCTGATGGTCATGTCTGAGGCTGCGTATGTGGCGCTCTCCAAAATTGCAAAACCAAGACCGGCAACCAGTCCAATCGCAGTTCCTCTTCTTACAATGCCAAATGTAAGAAGCTGGTTTGAGTTATCGCCCGGTTTTACCCGGCTGCTGATCCAGAAAAAGATAAACAACATTAATAAACGGCTAAGTTCTTCACTTAATGCAATCCGGATAAAAAACTCGTAAAACAGCGCCATTCTGCCGTGTGTAATAAATGGAAATAATAAAAGCTGCTGTATTATTAAAGCAGGAAAGAATGCAGCTGCGCCTGCAAGCAGCGCAAATAAAAACTGTACAAGAGATATTTGATATTTTGCTGTTTTAAACCAAATATACACAGCAATCACAGGGATAGAGGATACTATTATCAATATTACTAAAACCCATGATCCAGGCATTGTAGCATTTTATCAGATTTTCATGTAGGTTAATACCCATGACGAAAAGTATTATTTTGACAGGTCCAAAACACTCGGGAAAAACAAGCACGGGTAAACTTCTTGCTTCGCTGCGTTCATGCGAATTTGTTGATGTTGATGAACTAATTTTTCAAAGAACCGGAAAAACTCCGCGTCAGCTTTATACCGAAGGTCAGCAGGTTTTTAGAAACGCCGAGGCCGAAGCCATGGAAACTCTTGTCTCGTCTGATAAAACCGCACAGCGTGTTATTGCAACAGGCGGCGGAATTATCGATAATGCTGAAGCGTTGGCTGTATTAAAAAAAATCGACGCAAAAGTAGTATACCTTGATATTTACGCAAACAGCGCATGGGACAGAATCTCAAATTCTGCGGATGGAATATTACCGCCTGCCCTTAGAACCGGAAATCCGCAGGAGACACATCGTCTTTTGCATGAACGGCGAGCCTCTGCCTATTTACAGATTGCAGATATCGTCATTTTTGCTGACGGAAAATCACTGGAAGAAATCGCCGCTGAGATAATAGGACTGATCAACTCAAAAGAGTAAATCTTTATTTTGACAATAATGTGTGCAGTTTTCCGCCCAGCTCGACTGCTTCTTCCTGAGTAGGCGTTGATGTCTGAATAAACACGCCTTTGCGTCCGAAGAAATCTATTAGCTTTTTAGAATAGTCTGCTAAGTCCGATACGCCTGAAAGACCGTCATCAATATGATCCCAGTAAAAATGACGCAGAGCAAGCGCAGTTTTTCCAGATACAGCATCACGGACTTTTTCCCAGTTTTGTACCTGCGGAATTGTAAAATCAAGCCCTTTAAGCCCCGGAATTTCCATCATCGCTTCGGCAACATTCGAGACATCACCGCAGGAATGTACGACAATGCCGCCGAATTCCTTTGCTATCATTGCATTGTACTTAACGCCGAATTCGCGGTACAGGTTGGGGGAGAGAAGAGCTGCAGTGTCATCGCTTACGCGAATACCTGTTTCTTTTGGCACGTACCAGAACTCATGGCTTACGCCGTAAAGATTCGTGATTCTTTTAAACATTTCTTTGATATAACCAATGGTAGCTTCTGTAATTTTTTCCATAAGCGCATGAACTTCGTCGGGGTAGACAAGTGTTGCTTCTATGAAGCCTGTATATTCCCAAATAAGAGAAGCGGTAACAAGCGGAGACGGAACATTGATAACTCTTAACGGTATTTTCGATTTTGCCTGCAGCGCTTCGACATGTTTCCATGCCTGTTCAAAGTAAGGGTTATTAACAGGATCCGGCACTTTTAATTTAAAAACATCATCGACATTTTCTTCGCGGATGAGACATTCGACCCACGGGTCGGCTTCATCGTTGGGCTTACATTCGCATCCAAATGCGCCTGCAATAATATTGATTCCCTGATTCGGCTTGATGTTAGGGAAACCGTAGTCATATACGCCTTCTCTTTTTTTTGCATGGTCTTCTGCCCATTCAATTTCCGTATCGGGATTGTTATAGTATTTTTTTGTTGCCATATGCATGGGGCCAACTTCGACAATAAACGGTACCTCATTTAGTTCTTCCAGGCGCCAGTTTGCTTCTATTAATTTTTTCTTGGTTTCTATATTTAGTATTTCTGCCATCGAATTTCTCCTTGGTTTAATATATCACGAAAAACGTCAGTTGTCAGCTTTCACCTGCCAGGTGTGCTGCTTTGATAAAAATGTCTTTTAAATAAACGCCTTCCCGTTCCGACAATCCGGCGCGTGAAATAATATCATGAAAAAACCGCTCCTGATCCTCTCTGTTTGGTTTTTTGTAAAAACCCAGACTTGCCAGAGCATCTGTAATTGATTGAACGATAGAGGATATCTCTGTTTGGCTCATTGCTGTCCACTCTCCCTTTACCGGGAATTGCTGTTCCATAGCCAGGAAAAGCTCGTAGGCATAAACCTGCACGGCATGAGACAGGTTCAGAGAGGGTTGGATTTCTGATACCGGAATATGGGAGGCAAAATTACACAGTTCCAGCTCGGCTTCTTCAAGCCCGGTACGCTCATTGCCAAAAACGATGGCTGCAGGTCCGGGGCGCTGTGCCAGCCAGGCTGCCAGGTCGCGGGGAGTCATGGATACGCTCTTTCGATTCTGTCCACGGCGGCGGGTTGTGCCCACTATAATGGAACAATCGGCGGTTGCCTCGGCTAAATTGCCGAAAATTCGGGCATTTTCCCATAAATCCCAGGAATTTACCGCTCTCGCGCGGACTTTTTCCAAATCCAGAGGCTGCGGGGCTGCCAATCTGAGACCGGATAGCCCATGGTTCTTTAATACCCGGCAAACTGCTCCGGCATTGCCGCTTTCCGAGACCTGGCAAAGCACGATCTTGACATCATTTAAAAACATCTGGAATTATACCATGCTGTTGACAAAAAATACAAAAATTTGTATGATTAAAGAGAAGTATTCTCTTTTGTAGCCAGCATGGGGAATAAATTTGAAAGGAGTGACATGGCTAATAATGATATCGTATCCGGGTTCGATGACGAGAAGGATGATAGTCTCAAGATAAAGCTCGACAAAATTGATGAAGCGCCCAGATGTCTTATGTTAACCCTGACAGGATACATTGATACTTATAATTCCAATTTTTTCCAGAAGCGTATTCAGAAAGCAATAGAAGGCGGTTTCGTCAGATTGATCTTCCAGTGCGGAAGTTTAAATTATGTCTCATCTACCGGTATTGGTTCTTTTACAACTTTCCTTAAAGCAGTTAAACCGCAGGGCGGCGATCTTGTTCTTCTGGATATACAGCCTAAAGTTTACGAAGTTTTCCAGCTTCTTGGTTTTTCCCAATTTTTTAATATCAGAGACAGTTTAGACGATTCCATTCAATTCTTTAATACAGATAGAACTCAGGAGAAACCGTCTGTTTTCCCGAAAGTTGTTTCCTGCCCAATCTGTTATAAAAAATTAAAAGCAGTAAAACCCGGACGTTTCCGCTGTTCTGAATGCAAAAGCATTCTTGCGATTGACGATACTGGCCAGGTCTTACTGGGATAGGCTTTCTAGTCCCTGTATGTGTGGAAAACTTGTGAATATTATCTGAATAAAGCCGTAAATGTATCAATTTTTATACAACCTGTCTTTGATAATAAGAATTTCAAATAACAGATCAAGCTAATTCCTTGCCGCATAAGGAGTTATGTGTTTTAGATATTAGAGTTACAGCAATTAATTATAGAAATATATGTAATTACCTATTTTTACCCTTGTGGAAAACTAGTGTAAATCTTTAGGTACACATTTTTGCTACTACATCTTGAATATATTTGAATCTCTTGCTATTCTTTACCGTATACATGCATTTATTGCTTTTTCGAGGAGTTTTAGACAATGAGTATCACCACTAACAGAATGCGTAACATCGGCATAAGCGCTCATATTGATTCGGGTAAAACAACCCTGTCAGAGCGTATTCTGTTTTATAGCAAAAAAATCCACGCCATTCACGAAGTCCGGGGCAAGGACGGTGTTGGAGCAACCATGGACCACATGGAACTTGAACGTGAGCGCGGGATTACAATTCAATCTGCCGCAACACAGGTAACATGGAAAGATTATACCGTCAATGTTATCGATACACCCGGACACGTTGATTTTACAATCGAAGTTGAACGTTCCCTTCGTGTTCTGGATGGAGCGATTCTTGTGCTTTGCGCTGTTGGCGGAGTACAGTCTCAGTCCATTACTGTAGATCGTCAGCTTAAACGCTACAATGTGCCGCGAATTGCTTTTGTTAACAAGTGCGATCGTACCGGCGCTAACCCTTTTAAGGTGCGGATGCAATTGCGCGAAAAACTTGGTTTGAATGCCATGATGATTCAAATCCCCATTGGGCTCGAAGACAAGCTTGAAGGTGTTGTAGACCTTGTTAACATGAAAGCTATTTATTTTGACGGACCGCAGGGTGAAGTAATCCGCCATGCTGAAATTCCATCGCATTTAAATGCGGATGCTAATAAATACCGCGAGGAACTTTTAGATGAGCTTTCAATGATTTCTGATGAACTTGCAGAAAAAATTCTTGAAGGCGGCGCGGTTCCGGAAGATATGATTCATGCTGCGATCCGTAAGGGAACTCTCTGTGAAAAACTTGTGCCTGTAATGCTCGGTTCGGCGTATAAATTTAAAGGGATACAGCCTTTGCTTGACGGAGTAATGAATTACCTTCCCGACCCGACAGAAGTAAAAAACTTTGCTCTGGATTTGGACAATAACGAAGAAAAGGTTGAGCTTAATACAGACGAAAAAAGTCCGACAGTTGCGCTTGGCTTTAAACTTGAAGACGGACAATATGGACAGCTTACCTATGTTCGTGTTTATCAGGGAAAAATAAAAAAAGGCGAGGAACTTTTAAATATCCGCTCACGCAAAAGATTCAAAGTTGGCCGCCTTGTTCGTATGCATGCCGACAGCATGGAAGATATTAACGAAGGCAGCCCTGGTGATATCGTGGCGTTGTTTGGAATTGACTGCGCAAGCGGCGACACATTCTGCGGCGGCGGTTTAAATTATGCAATGACATCGATGTTTGTTCCGGCTCCTGTTATTTCGCTTGCTGTTATGCCAAAAGATAAAAAAAGCGCCGACCAAATGGGAAAAGCGCTTAATCGTTTCACAAAAGAAGATCCCACCTTTCAGACATATGTCGATCCGGAATCGAACCAGACAATCATCAAGGGAATGGGAGAACTTCATTTAGAAGTATATATTGAGCGTATGCGCCGCGAGTACAAGTGCGAAGTTGATACAGGCGCGCCGCAGGTTGCATACCGCGAAGCCATTACGCAAAAAGCAGAGTTCAATTATACGCATAGAAAGCAAACAGGCGGCGCAGGCCAGTTCGGGCGCGTGGCAGGTTACATGGAGCCGTTTGCCGACGGCGACTACGAGTTTGTAGACATGATCAAAGGCGGAGCAATCCCCACTGAATATGTGCCAAGCTGCGATAAAGGTTTTAAAGAAGCTGTTAAAAAAGGCAGTCTGATTGGTTTCCCAATTGTAAATATCCGCTGTGCAATAAACGATGGACAAAGTCATCCTGTAGATTCATCGGATATCGCCTTCCAGTCTGCGGCAATCGGCGCATTCCGTGAAGCGTATAACAAGGCAAAGCCATGTATTCTTGAACCGATTATGAAAGTTTCGGTAGAGGGTCCGACAGAATTCCAGGGTAATATTTTTGGCTCAATTAATCAAAGGCGTGGTATAATTGCATCGTCTGTTGAAGACGGACATTTTTCCCGCGTGGAAGCCGAAGTTCCGTTGAGCGAAATGTTTGGCTATTCTACAACACTGCGTTCACTTACGCAGGGTAAAGCGGAGTTTACAATGGAGTTTGAAAAATACGCAAAAGTTCCGCAGAGTGTTTCCGAGGCGCTGATTAAGGATGCCGAGGCTAAAAGAAGGAAGGAGAAATAAATGGTTTTAGATGAATTAATACAGCGCAGTCCTATTCGCATTTTTGAACAATCCATAAACGGCGGACTTAAACCCGGGGAGATCGGAGTTATTGCTTCACCCAACGGAGTGGGAAAAACTTCAGTATTGGTTCAGCTTGCTTTGGATAAACTGCTTCAGGGAAAAAAAGTAATTCATGTTTCCTTTACCCAGCATGTTCAATATGTACCTGTGTGGTATGAAGATATTTTTACAGAATTTACCAGTAAAAAAAATCTGGAAAATACCGCAGAAATAAAAAACGATCTTGTTAAAAACCGCGTATTAATGAATTTTAATCAGGATGGAGTAACTAAAGATCAAATTCTAAGAAGCTTAAGGGCAATGATTATCGAAGGCGGCTTTAAGGCAGATTCGATTATTATTGACGGTTTTGATTTTTCCCGCGCCGAGAAATCCAGCATTGTTCAGGTTAAAACTTTTGCTACAGAGCTGGGTGTAAGCGTTTGGTATAGCTGCTCTGTAAAAGATGCAGAACGGAACGCCGATGGTTCAAGTGTTGGTCCGTATGATAAAGAAAATATCCCCGTAGTACTCGACGGCTTTGTTGATACCATTGATGTTGTAATTATCCTGCAGCCGAAGCATGATCATGTTGAACTTTCAATTTCCAAAGACAGGGATTCCATTATTTCCAAATCGATGGCGATGAAGCTGGATCCAAAAACGCTGTTGATACTGGAAGTGTAATTTAGTTTATCTCGTTTTTAATTTTTGATATCTCATCTCTTATTGTTGCAGCCTGCTCAAACTCAAGATTTTTTGCATGTTCAAGCATTTCATTTTCCAGCGCTTTTATTAATTGCTTGCGCTGCGCCGGTATCAGTATGTTGTAGGATTTTTTTAGCACTTCGATTGTTGTTCCCGCCGCGATATCTGCTTCTTCGATATGGCGCGTAAGTATTTCTGCAATTGCTTTTTTTACTGTTGCAGGGGTAATGCCGTGCTTTTAGTTATATTCAATTTGAATCTCGCGGCGGCGGTTGGTTTCTGCAATTGCCTTTTCCATTGCATCGCTCATCCGGTCTGCGTACATGATTACCTTACCGGCGGCGTTTCGCGCAGCGCGTCCTATTATCTGCACAAGGCTTGTAAGCGAACGTAAAAAGCCAATCTTGTCTGCGTCCAGGATTGCTATGAACGAAACTTCCGGTAAATCGATACCTTCGCGCAAAAGGTTAATTCCAACAAGTATGTCAAATTCTCCCTGACGCAGCTGCGTGAGTATTTCTACGCGTTCGATAGTTTCTACTTCGCTGTGAATGTAACGAACCTTTAAGCCAAGACCGGTAAGATAGTCTGTAAGGTCTTCTGCCATTTTTTTTGTAAGTGTAAGAATAAGAGACCTTTCTCCGGCTTTGATACGTTTTTGTACTTCGCCGTAAATATTTTCCATTTGGCCTTCGCTGGGACGTACTTCGATCTCCGGATCCAAAAGACCTGTGGGACGAATTAATTGCTGTACAACCTGTGCCGACTGTTCAATCTCGGTTTTTCCCGGCGTAGCGGAAACAAAAACTGTTTTATCCAGGCGGTCTACAAACTCATCGTAGCGCAAGGGACGGTTATCCAAAGCGCAGGGGAGACGAAAGCCGTGGTCAACAAGGCTTTGTTTGCGGCTGCGATCCCCGGCATACATTGCGCCTAACTGCGGCAAGGTTACATGGCTTTCGTCGATAAAAGTTAAATGTTCCTTGGGAAGATAATCGACAAGTGTATCGGGAGATTCGCCTGGTTTTCGCTGCGCCAGAAGAGACGAGTAATTTTCTATCCCCTGGCAGTAACCCATCTCTGTCAGCATTTCGATGTCGTATTCAACGCGTGTCTTTAAACGATCGGCTTCTATTATTTTGCCGTTGTTATGGAAATATTCCAGGCGGTTTTTTAATTCTTGTTTTATATCGTCCATTGCATTATGAATTGTTTCTGCCGGCATAACGAATTGCTTTGCAGGGTAAATTAACGCGCGGTCAAGTTCTTCCAGTATTTCACCTGATATGGGATTAAAACGGCGAACCCTTTCTACTTTATCCCAATCCAGATCGACGCGATATGCTTCTTCCATGTATGCAGGATATATTTCCAGTGTATCGCCTCTGCGCCGGAAACGTCCGCGTTCAAGAACAGCGTCGTTACGCTCATATTGCAGTTCCACAAAGCGGCGTATTAGGGAATCAACATCGACGGTTTCGCCCTTTGAAAAAGTGGCGGTCATTTTTTTGTAAACATCCGGCGTTACCATGCCGTAAATACAGGATACCGTTGCCACGATGATTACATCTTCGCGTTCCATCATGCTTCGCGCCGCAGAGAGCCGCAGGCGTTCAATCTCGGCGTTTATCGATGCGTCTTTTTCGATGTATAAATCCCTGCTTGCAACATATGCTTCCGGCTGGTAGTAGTCGTAGTAGGAAACAAAGTATTCGACTGCATTGTTGGGAAAAAATCCCTTGAACTCGCGGTATAATTGAGCTGCAAGTGTTTTATTGTGACTTACGATTAGTGTTGGCATTTGAACAGCTTCGATGATCTTTGCCATAGTAAAAGTTTTTCCCGAACCTGTAACACCCTG
>WQXC01000051.1 GCA_009785045.1 Treponema sp.
CTTGTTACGCTGTTGGGAATATTTATATTTCCGCTTTTAATATCAAATATTAATACAATTTCAGTTTTTTCTTTATTATATAAAATACCATCTTGAATAGTAAAATTCGGATGATTATTACTAATATGAATACTAATCAATCCAGTAAATGAGCCTACTCCAATACTCGTTACACTGTCGGGTATGGTAATGCTTGTTATGCCTGTTTCGCTAAATGCATAATTGCCGATACTTGTTACGCTGTTGCCAATTGTTATACTTGTTAATCCTGTGCAACTGCTAAATGCATAATTGCCGATACTTGTTACGCTGTTGCCAATTGTTATACTTGTTAATCCTGTGCAACTGCTAAATGCACCTGAGCCAATACTTGTTACGCTGTTGCCAATTGTTATACTTGTTAATCCTGTGCAACTGCTAAATGCATAATTGCCGATACTTGTTACGCTGTCAGGTATAATGATGTTTGTCAACTTTTTGCAATCTTGAAAAGCTCTAGCGGGAATAATTTCAACTCCAAATGGTATTGTAACATTTATCAAATTAATACATCCGTAGAACGCACCGTTTCCTATCGAGATTGTTGTTTGCGGCAATATAATGGAAATAATTTTTTCCATGCCTTTTGGGATGTTATTCCATACATCTCTGGTAGTAAATTTTCCTTCTTCCAATGTGCAGGCTGATAAATCTAGCGATACATATTCGCCTTCCCATGTATCCAGCGCAGCTAAAAGCTGCTGCCATGCGCTGCCAGCTCCCATATCGCCCAAATCAATTCTTATTGTTAACTCTGCAGGATTAGTAACCGTTCCTTCCTGTGTTTCAAGTAATTTAATTATTGAAAGCAAAACACGCGGATTTGTTTCACCGCACCGGAGGCAAATTTGCTCTTCCGAACCTCCATCTTCGATACTGTAACCATCATTAATAGTCCATTCACCCCAATCATGATCAAGGGCAGGATCACCAGGTCGTGTTGTAGTGTTATCGCAATTACTGTGGGTACAAGCCCCTGTTTCCACACCTGCCATTGTACAGGTAGGTGCTGTTGTTTCTTTCCACCCGCCCCACTCGCACATATGGTTATCCGGTTCCGGACAAGCTAAAAACGCCAGAACAACGATTACAACAAAAACACCTATTACAAAATTCTTATTTGTTTTCATTTTAAGACTCCTTTCCTGATTTGATTTATATTCTTGAGAAAATTTGGGTTTATTTGAAAAGCTTTTAGTTCTACTGATCGATGGGGGGGGGGGGGTAATAGTTGCCAGTACCGCAAAGCGGTGTATTTGAGAATCTTTGCTGAACATGGCGTTTTTTCTGCTCATTAAAAGAATATTACAACGCATTGTATATGATTGTCAATGTATGTTTCTGCACCCGAACCTAAAATAGTTAAAAATTTTAATTATTTTCAAAATATTTTCATTCTCAGTCAAGCAAAACAGCACTCTCGCGCCATATTATATGACAGTTTTTTCTGTCATAAATCTAACAACAGCGCTTGTGCGCTGGCGCGGGGCAAACCCCGTTTACAAGGAGATTAAAAAAATGAAAAAAAGCAGGGTTATACCTATCCAGGACATGATTTATGAATTTCGCGGACAAAAAGTCATGTTAGACAATGATTTAGCAAGCCTTTACCAAGTGGAAACAAAACGTTTAAACGAAGCAGTTAAGCGCAATATTGATCGCTTTCCGCTTGAATTCATGTTTCAATTAACCAAAAAAGAATATGATAACTTGAAGTCGCAATTTGCGACTTCAAGTTGGGGAGGGCGGCGAAAACATCCTTTTGCTTTTACTGAACATGGAGTTATAATGTTATCTTCTGTTTTAAACAGTAAAATAGCAACTAAAATAAATATAGCTGTCGTTAAGGCATTCATAGATATGCGGCATTATATTTACAAACCATTACATAAAAAATTAGGTGATTTAGAAAAGGTTCTAATGCTTCATATAGATGATACAAGTCATAATTTTGCAGAACATGCAGGAACAATCAATTTAATATTAACAAGTTTAAACAATCTGATTGAAAAGCCAAAAGAAGCAAAAAGAATTGGGTTTCGCATTAATGATTAAATACCACCTTAACCCTGCTCTACTCCAGTTCCAGGATGATTCTCATGTCAGGGGTGACGGGGGTTCCTGGCTGCGGATACTGGCGGCGTACCCAGCCGTCTCCGCGGATTTCTACGTAGAGATCGTCGCGTAACAGCATGGGGAGAAGCACTCTTTTTGCAAGGCCGGTAAAATCGGGGATGTGGGTTTCCACTGCGGGCAGACGGCCTGCGGGAATATTAACCGACGGCGGATGAATAATCTGCGGGTTGCGTCCGCGCGGAATGCCAAGATAATCGATTAATGATTCAGCGGCTTCACGGATTGCAGGCGCGGCTATGCGGCTGCCAAAAATTATACCCTGCGGTTTCATGATTGCAAGGTAAAGAATCAGCGACGGATTCTCCGCAGGAAGCAATGCCACGCAGCTTGCGATAAAGTCAGTATCAGAATATCGTCTTGTAACGGGATCGATTATCTGCGCAGTACCTGTTTTTACGCCAAGAGATAAATCCTGAACACCAGCACGCCAGCCCATAGCGCCGCTTGCCGCTGTATCAACCATATAAGATCGCATTGCTCTTGCGGTTTCCGCGCTTATAACACGGCGGTTAGCTCCGCCTTCCCACTCAGTTACTGTTCTGCCGTCTGCCGATATAATTCTTGAAATTATTTTTGGAGGAACCAGAATCCCGTCGTTTGCAATTGCTGTAGTCGCCTGAAGTATCTGATACGCGGAAACCGCAATTTCCTGCCCAAATGCAATTGTCGGCTTGGAACGCTCCGACCAGTTTTCGCTGCGGACAAGATAACCGGCTGTCTCGCCGGGGCTTCCGGCGCCGGTTCGCGAACCAAATCCAAAATCACTCATTAATTGGTAAAAATCACTGGAGCTGATGTTATCCGAAGCATATGCAGCGCCGGCGTTACATGAGTGGATAATAATTTCTCTGGCGGTTACCCTGCCATGATTTCCAAGACAGTTGATCGCAGTACCGCGGCTTGGCGTATAAACACCATTGCAGAAAAACGTAGACCTTCCGGTAATAGCGCCGGAATCTATCAGAGCCGCAAGAGAAAAAACTTTAAAAGTAGAACCCGGTTCAAAAGCCCAGATGTTAGGACGGTTCATGCGGCTGTTAGGATCGGAAGCGCGGATATTATTCGGATCAAAATCAGGAAGAGATGCTGAACCCAGGATTTCACCGGTACGCGGATCCATAGCTACAAAAATAATTGATTCCGCCTGTGTTTCTTCCATAGTTTTTGCGGCAATCTGCTGCAAAATGTGCTGAACATAAGTATCGATTGTAAGTACAATCTGCGAACCTTTCCCGTCATTATCAGTTCCATTCAAAATGTCGTTATATGCAAATTCAATTCCTTCAAGTCCCCTGTTTCTGTCTCCAACAAAACCAACTATCTGGCTTGCAAGATTTCTTTCCGGATACACTCTTCCTACAATGGGCTGTACCATCACACCTCTTATTTTTTTTTCGTTAATAAGAGTAGTAAGCCGCCTTGCCGTACCGTCATCAATCTGTCTTCTTAAATATAAAAAATTAGATTCCGATGAATTTATTCTTTCGCGGATTTCGCCGGGAGACATTTCCAGAATATCTGCAAGTTCACTGGATAACAAATTAATGTCGGTAATAGATGGGCGCCAAATACTAACATCGGCAAACCTGATCTGAATTGCAAGAAAACGCCCATTCCTGTCTAAAATTGCGCCGCGTTCAGGAAGGCTTGTATTCTGGCGGGGAGGAGGAGGCAGATCGCCTTTAATCATTAATACTGCATAATGAATAAGCAGGTATAAAAGAAAAACACCGAGGAACGAAAAGACTACAATATATCTCCGCTTCAAGTTCATTTAATATCCCAATACCTTCCCAATAATATTATATACTGAAACCGGCCCGTATGATCGTGAATCGTACGAAGCCAGACTGTTGTCCCCTTCTGCATAAAAATAGCCGTCCCCGGAGAGCGCTATACAGCGTTTAACCGCCATATCTCCCAAAGGTGTGTAAAAAACGACTACATCTCCCACTTTGGGTTGGGAAAAGCGAAATAAATACCCTGGTTTTGCCCGAATAAGGTATGGAAACTGTATCCCGTACCTCATGCGATTCACAACCAAAACAGTGCCATCGTTAATTGATGGTTCCATCGACTGCCCCTGGGCAACGATAAAATCAAAAACAAACAATTTTAATATAAGTGCAGCAATAATTGCAAAAAAAACTGGTTTCATTCCTTTCTTCTATATAATGCCAAACGCCTTTTTTGTCGATATACCCAGTATGGCATCAATAATAGAAAAGCAGCATGTTTCAAAGAGGCGCAGAATATCCTCTTCCAGGCATGGTAATAAATCGGCAGGTTTTAACACCGGATTTATGAACCAGTTTAACCAAAGACCGGCGCACACAAAAAGCAAGAGTCCCATATTACTATTTGCCCGGAAAAGTACCCAAAAAGTTAAATCCAGGGCAGCTTGGGATAAAAAACCGCGAAAAAGCCGCTCTTCCGGGACATCAAAAAGCAGCGGCTTCAGTTTTCCTGTGCCTTCACTTGCAACCCTTGCGGTTATTGCTGGAACTGTAGTAATAGCCATGGCTGCATTAAATTGGGAAGATATCGATATAAAGGTTCCGGATATATATTCATTTAAACCAGCCGAAGATTCAGAAGCCGAACAGCGCACAATTCAATACGCCGCTACGGGCAGATCCAGCATTTTTGCGACTGTAAATATGGATAGCGATGTTTTGGCAGGAGATGCCGAAATAAACACCGCAAATGACAACCCGCACGGCTCTCTTGTTACTTTTGACTGGCAGCAGTACAGGGTTCAAAAGGGTGACTCGGTATCAACTATAGCAAAAAAATTCGATGTTTCTGTGGGAGCGATTATTGCTTCCAATAATATCAGCAATGCAAGAAGGCTCCAGGAAGGAGCTGTCTTAAAAATACCAAATATCGATGGAATTCCTTATCAAATTCAAAGAGGCGATAGTCTTTCCAGGATTTCCGCATCATTTAATGTGCCTTTAGACATCATTTTGGACATAAATGACATAAAAAGTGACAATATCAAAGCCGGGGAGACCATTTTTATCCCCGGAGCCAGGATGAATGACATCGATCTTAAACTAAGTCTTGGCGAATTATTCACATATCCGCTCCAAAGACGGTTTATTACCAGTTATTACGGCATGAGAAGGGATCCAATGACCGGATCTATGCAATTCCACGCCGGAATTGACCTTAGAGCGAACACAGGCACCACAGTTATGGCAGCTTTAGACGGAGTAATTTCGGTAATAGGCGAAAATTGGCTGTATGGAAAATACATAATTATGAGTCATAGCAACGGATATAAAACGCTTTACGGGCACCTGAATGCATATTCTGTAAAACAGGGAGACAGGGTCGCCAGAGGCAGAAAAATAGGGGAAGTCGGCAGTACTGGATATAGTACCGGACCCCATTTACATTTTGGAATATATGATAAAAACAACAGATTGGTTAACCCACTGGATTTGTTGAATTAAATATGATAGAGTGAGGTCCCATGCAAAAACTAGTTATCATTCTTTTAGCCTTTCTGGCTTTATTTACATTTATCCGCGCTTTTGATACTGCCGAAGCTGGAGAAATTCCGCAGGAAAAAACTGTGGAAATTGTACGATAGAATATATTACAATTATATTATGACACTTGGCGAAAAAACCGCAGCTGTAACCGGAGGGGAACTTTCACCAGACAAGGTGAAAAGGCCGTCTTCCGGCGTTTATGCTTTTAGCGATGTTGTAGACGAAGCATGTAAAGGGCTGATGGACAAAAAAATTAAACACTCAATCCGCCGCATTCAGGAAATGGAAGAAAGTCTTTGTGACCTGGAGCGGGAACTGGATGTTTTTTTATCAGATAAAGACAGGAAAATGGCATGATAAACCAAACAAACCGGGGTTTTAAAACCCTCCTTTTACTGGTTTTATTCCTTGTACCGGTTCTTCAGCTTGCAGGAGTAAACTTCAACGGCTTAACTGTATCCAACGATGACAGGCTTTTATTCAGGGCAGATTTCGAAGGACAGCACGCTCTCTTTGTAACAAGGCTCAGCGATTTGTCCTTGCAGCAGCTAACAATGCATCCCGAAAAATTATATCTGGTAGATAACGGCAGAACGATTCTGATATTAAACCGCCTTGGAGCGTCCAGGATTCCGGTTTCAGGAGGACTCCCAACGCCTCTTCCCGTATATCCGTCTTTTGCAGGAGGCGATACGCCGTTAAAAGGCAGGCTTCAGGATTTAGCGGCATCTACCGACGGCAGATGGGCGCTTGTAATGGAGCCGGTAAGCGCAGGTTTCGGCAATCTATTGCTTGTTGAGCTTTCAAGCGGTTCAAAACGAATTGTCAGCGAAAGAATTGAGTTACCAGGCAATAATTTTCCTGCAAAATGGAGCCCGGATTCCAGGCTTTTTGTATATTCAAAAGGCGACAGGCTTTTTTACTTTCCAATTTTAAGCGATCCTTCGGTACTGGTCGATGAACGTTTCAGGATGATAGGTCCGGGCGGAATTGATTCGGTTTTATGGTGCCAGCAGGGTGATTTCTACTATTTAGCGGGAAATACTTTATACCGTGTAACAAATCCGGAATTGTTTACAAGAACAATTTACGGTGATTTTTTATCCATTGGTTCTGTTGCGGCAGTTCTTCCGTTAACATTCGATTCCGGTTTTGACAATTACTGGATTGCGCCGGATTCAGGTTCAATCCTTGTTAATAAAAACGGCAGGGGTTTATTTTTCTTTTTGTTAGGTGAAAACCAAAACAATACTGCTGTTCTTCCGCATGTGATTATTCCTCACGGAGCGGATAATTTTAATGTTCTTTGGCCTTTAGCCGAAAGCGAACAGCGGGGAGCAAACACAGCGCGTTCAAGGCGCAGCGACAGCAAAAGTCATCTTACCGTTGTTTATTCACTGCTTGGCGAAACTATGGTACTGCGTTTTGAAGTAAACGGAGGCAATATTACAGCGCTGCCGAACAGAAGCTATCCGCTTGCTGCAAATGCCGCATTATCGCCGGATGGAACAAGAGCTATATTCTGGGGAGAAAACGGTCTTGAACTTTGGGACTACACAAACTGGCGGCTTATTCAAAGGCTGAACAACATACCAGTTTATTCCTGCGCGTGGATTAACAACAGGCAGTTAATTGCAGGAACCAGCCGCTTTATAGAAGAAATTAATATTTCCAGCTCTTCATATCCGCGCAGGAGAATTTGTCTTTCCGCAGCGGAAGAATTCGGTTTTGAAGACAATGTCAGAGGTTCTTCCCGGATTGCCGTAAGAATAGGAAACGAATGGTTTTCCAGCGATGGAAGAAATCCCTGGTCTGTTGCGCCGGGTATTCAGATAAAACCGCCTATACTGTATTCGGATCGATACCGCGCGTTTTTGGAACCTCAGGTTTCCGGGCACTATGTAAACATTCCAATGATACGCAACATGAGCACCACAGGCACAGTGTCTCTGCTCTCCAGACATACAGCCAACAGATCATATACTTTGGGACGGCAAATGCCTATCGCGCTTTGTTTTGATCTTTACGATGACGATACCGGATTATCGCAGGTACTTTCTGCATTAAGCCGTTTGGATATCAGAGCGACGTTCTTTTTAAACGGAGGATTTATACGGCGTAATCCCGGCGCAGCGGCGGCAATTGCCAAAGCCGGACATGAAACCGCATCCATGTTTTACACTCCCATAGACCTCTCAGACTCCCGTTACCGCGTTACACCGGATTTTATCGCCCGCGGGCTTGCGCGTAACGAAGACGAGTTTCACAAGGCTACAGGAAAAGAACTTTCTGTTCTTTGGCATCCTCCGTTTTACCGCAGCTCTAACCTTGTTAACTCTGCTGCGGCTGCAACAGGATACACAACCATTAACAGAAGCATCGATCCCGGCGACTGGATTTCCAGAGAAGATGCGTTAAGGCTCAACTTGCGTCAAGTCATGCCGTCAGAAATGATTGAACAAATTATCGAAAAAAGAGCATCCGGCGCCATAGTTCCGATACGTCTTGGACTTCTTCCCGGCGGCAGAGATGAATATCTTTTCCAGAGAATAGAAGTACTGCTTGATGCATTTATCCGCTCGGGGTATGTAATTGTCCCGGTATCAACAGTCATCAGATAATATTCCGATGATCGATTCAATTCCCTCATTAATCCAAAAGACTTTCCCGATACCGGCGCGTTTTAAAAGCGCGCTGCCTTCTGACATTGCAGAACTTTCCCGTCTCTTAACAAACAACAGAGGGAACCGGTCACTTTCCTATCTTACGCGTCCAAATTTTCTATCTGCGTATCTTTATTATTTTCTGCCATGGAATCTTTACCGTCTTTGCCTTTTGCTCCCAACTTTGGATCTTAAACTCTCTGATGGTGACACAATTGCAGATTTAGGCTGCGGTCCGCTCACATTCGCAGCGGCGCTTTGGATTGCGCGTCCGGAACTGCGCAGCGTTTCGCTGGAAATTAACTGCATAGATCGCAGCGGTCCTGCACTGGAAGCAGGTAAAAAGTTTTTTACCGCTCTTTGTGAAAGCACAAACACCGCCTCTGCCTGGAAAATAAATTTATTAAAAGAAGATATAGATATAAGAAAAACAAGCGCTGTAAAAAAAAGAAAAAAAGCCGCTCTTGTCTGCGCTGTGAATATGTTCAACGAAATTTACGAACGCTTACCGCACAACAATGCAGAAGAACTGCGCAGCATGGCTGAGAATGCGGCAAAACTACTGAACAGCGAGGCTTCTGCCAATGCTGCAATTTTAACCGTAGAACCTGGAGTACCGCAATCTGGAAAATTTATTTCTCTTTTGCGCAGCGAATTAATAAAACTGGGACACACACCTCTTTCGCCGTGCACGCACTCGCTTGACTGCCCGCTAATTGGCGGTCCAACAAAAATGATAAAAGGCAGAAACTGGATTGATACAAAAAAGCGCTGGTGCCATTTTGCTTTTGAAACCTTTGATGCGCCAAAAGAACTAAACCGTCTTTCCGCTGCGGCAAAACTGCCGAAAGACCGGCTGGTTTTAAGTTTTTTATTAACAGGGTCAGCATGTGCCGCTGTCGGCGCCGCAAAACCGGCATGTCCGGAAGCGGTTCGCGTTATCTCTGATTCATTCCCTTTACCGGAAAATCGTTTTGGCCGCTATGCTTGCGGCGCAGAAGGGCTTATATTAGTAACAGGAGAGAAAAGCCGCATGGAAAAAATATCATCTTACAGCATTGTTAATTCTCTTAATGCAGCAGCCGGGCAGCGGGATCAAAAAAGCGGCGCTTTAATGAAGGGACTAAAATGAATACACAGCGATTTTCCAGCATGCATACTCATACTATATTCTGCGACGGAAGAGATGATGTAGAAACAATGTGCCGCACAGCTTTTGAAAAAAAACTTTTTGCTATCGGTTTTAGCGCTCATGCGCCTGTCGAAAAACAAATTGGCAAAGAAACTACCTGGAATCTTAAGGAAAGCAGAGTAAATGATTATGTCACTGAAGTTCTTGCTGCAAAAAAACGCTGGCAGGGAAAAATTAATGTCTTTCTTGGGTACGAGGCTGACTATATAAAAGGTTTACGTTCTCCGCTGGACAGTGATATTACATCACTTAATCTGGATTACATAATTGGCAGCGTACATTTTCTTTTTCCAAAAAACGGCGCTGAATTTTTTACAGTTGACGGCTCAAAAGAAGAATTTGAAAAAGGACTAAGCGAAGGTTATAACGGAGACGCCCAGGCGCTGATGAATCATTATTATGATTCAGTATTGGATATGATTACAGAAGGCGGCTTTGATATTATAGCGCATTTAGACCTTCTTAAAAAAAACTGTCAGGGAAAAAACTATTGGCCGGAAGAAACAGAAATTTGCCGCCAAAAAGAAGTCGCACAAGCTGCCGCAAAAGCAGGATTGGTAATTGAAGTAAATACCGGGGGATTAAATCGAAAAAAAATACATGACACCTATCCCTCTTTGACTTTTTTAAGAATAATATGTGAAAACAATATTCCGGTAATAATAACAGCAGATGCTCACCGTGCATATGATATTGACGGAAATTACGACAATGCAGTAAATGTCCTTAAATTAGCAGGTTTTAATGAACATGTATTATTTACAGGCAAAAATAACGAAAAAACTGTTTGGCAAAAAGAAAAATTAGCAAATTAACCTCAAAAGCACTCGACTAAGATTTACTTTTTTATTATATTAAAAATAAGGAGTTATCATGCCAAAAACAAAACAATCACCAGGAGCGTTGCTTCTGGAATTTATTGACAAGTACGATCTTAACTGCAACAGGCTTTCAAAAGAGATTAAATGCAGTCAGACTGCGTTAAGACTCATAAGCCTTGACAAAAGCAGAATTACTACATCTATCGCTGTTCGTCTTGCAAAATATTTCGGCACAAAACCGGATTTCTGGCTATTGGCGCAAATGGATTTTGATCTAACAAAAGCAGCCAACAACAAAACATTAATAAAAGCGCTCAAAGGAATTCCAAAAGCCGAAAAAGCAAAACGCTAAAAAAGAAGAGGAACAATCTTTAACAAGATGTTCCTCCTTTTAATTAAAAATCCACATCTTATCTGCAACGTTCGACATTGCAACGCAGACAGTGTTTAAGAATTACACAACATGAGCAATATGGGCTGACCGGGCGGCAAATTTTTTGCCCGTAAAGAACAAGCAAGTAATTAATCCTCTTCCAGTATTTACCCGGCAGGATTTCCCTTAATTTCATTTCTGTTTCGTTGGGATCTTTGCTGCAAATCCAGCCGCAGCGGTTGGAAATACGGTGAACATGAATATCAACGCATAACCCTTCCATATCAAATGCCTCTGTTAAAACAAGGTTTGCTGTTTTTCTTCCAACTCCGGGAAGCGCAAGCAGCTCTTCCATCGACGCTGGAACTTTTCCATTATGCTGCTCAAGTAATATTGCTGCAATTTTCTTTAAAGAAGCCGCTTTGTTGCGGTAGAATCCGGCAGGATAAATAAGTTTTTCAATATCTTTTTCTTTCATTTTATCAAGCGCAGCGGGATTTTTTGCTTTTTCTAGAAGTTGTTTAGATATTATTAATGTTACTTCATCTTTTGTACGCAGGCTGATAATTGTAGAGACAAGCACTGCCCATGGACTGCGGCGGTATTTATCTGCAACAGTCGTCACAGAAGGATCCTCTACGCTTACATCATCGCGCCATTTTTCAAGAGC
>WQXC01000052.1 GCA_009785045.1 Treponema sp.
ACAACCAACCCCGGGATATACCGAAGAAATAGGCGTGTTAAAAATATCAAAAAAGCCCTGTCCGTAAACTCCGACAAAAACATAAGTATCTTCAAAATACGACGGCGGCAATATGGGTTTTTCTCCTTTTGCAAATGCTTCGGCGCTTGATAAAACAGACATTGCCTTAACTGGATGATATCTTTCCAATTCACCGTGATATCGAATTAAAGCTTTGCCGTTTTTATCGACAGGTATGGAAATTTCTTCCCATTCAATTGTTTGTTTTTTTTCATCATAAAAAATAAGCGGACTTTTTCCGGAAACCAAAAACGAAGCAGCGGAAAGCCCGGGTACTGCTTTGCCGTCAAATAATGTAAATGGTCTTAAGCGGCGGATAACTCCGTCAGAATCATGTATACCTGTAACGCTTCCCAAAGCGCCTGCAGCTTCACTTAAACCTATAATGGGAAACAAACCTTTTTCATCCTCGCCGACACTGTAATTAAAAAGCGTATCGCCAAAGTTTTCGGTTACAAACAAAGGACTGTTTAATCCGCGCGGCCAGGTTTGTGTTTTTCCGGTCTGGCTGCTGAACATAACAGCCTGTATTACATTGCCATAATTTACTGACGCATTTATAAACGAAGCGTCATCTTCCCTTGAGCTTAAGCTAAGAAGGGCATCTATAGCATTTCTTCTGGCTAAAGAAGCTGCAGATCTCTCACGCGTACCTTCAGCGCGTTCTTCGTCGGTGCGCGGTTGTCTGACTAAACCGCTGGCTTGCTGTGATGCAGTTTCGGCTTCGGCTTCTTCCAAAGTTCTGATTGCGCTGTCAATTATTTCATCCTGCCGTGAGTTTCTGTAAATAGACGGCTCAGAAAAGATAATATCAAACGCTACAGATTTTGCGCCGCTTAAATTCATATAATCGACAATCTCTGCATAAGCCTGCCGCGGCCAGGGCCATCCCCAATTTCGTTCCTGCTCTGCCCATTCAAGACTGGGATCGTCAAGCAGGATTAAAATAATCTCATCGGAAGGACGGCTATAAATGGAATCCGCCCAAAACCTGACTCTCATATCGTAGGATTTGTTCTCTAAAAACTGAAAAACCCCAAGCAAATGCAAGCCTGTAATTGCCAAAAAAACCAAACCTGTTATGATTAAAGCGGTAAGTTTTTTTCCTATCTTCTTCTTAGCCATTTCTCCCTCCGGTCGACTAATGTCATTATTAGTACTATAATTATAGCAGGAGTTCATATGGATATAAAGTATAGAAAATCTACCCTTAAATGGGTGTGGATTACAGCAACTGTCGTTTTCTGTTTATTATTCACATTTGCACTTATTCCCGGAGCCGCTGCGCAGGGAAATCTTCAGTCATCTTCCGAAACAGGAAATACACAGGCTCAAGTACGAAACTATTCCAGTATAATGCAGAATATATTCGATTTTATAATTCGTAATTATGTAGAAGAAGTAGACCCAAGGGTGATTTTTGAAGGCGCAATGAATGGAATGTTCGGCGCTCTGGAAGATCCGTATTCGTCTTTTTTAACAGAATCAGATTTAAAAGACCTGGGCGACACAACCCAGGGAAGTTTTGGCGGAGTTGGGCTTAATATTACAAAGGCGGTCTCTCCAAGGCCGGATGGAAAACCAATGTGGGTCGAAGTTGTCTCCCCAATCGAAGACACCCCGGGCTGGCGCGCAGGGATTAATCCCGGCGACTTTATCATCGATATAAACGGAATACCGACAGAGACAATCTCGATGGACGAGGTTCTTGGAATGTTAAGGGGAACTCCGGGAGAAGAAGTCAAATTAATAATCAAACGCGGCGAAAGAATGGAGTTTCCTATAACAATAACCAGAGCCATTATTGAAGTCCCCACTGTAAAACATGCAATGATTGGCAACACCGGCTACCTTAAGCTGATCACTTTTACTCCTATGACAGCAGACAGGGCAAGGGAAGCAATCGGCGAGTTCCGCGCAAACAACTACAAAAGCCTGATACTTGATTTACGAAACAACTACGGCGGACGCCTGGATTCGGCAGTAGAAATATCAAACCTTTTTCTTGATGGAGGGCTTGTTGTCCGCACCAGATCCAGAATCCCGTCCGAAAACCGTGATTTTAACGCAAGGAGATCCTCGCTTGTTCCGGCAGATATTCCTGTCATTGTTCTGATAAATAGGGGTTCAGCCTCGGCTTCTGAAATTGTCGCAGGCGCGCTCAAAGATCGCGGCAGAGCATATTTGGTCGGAGAGAATACTTACGGCAAAGGTTCTGTGCAGCAAGTTTATCCGCTAAGCGGCACAGGTTTTAAAATAACAACAGCGCGTTACTTTACGCCAAGCGATGCAAATATCGATGAGGTTGGTATCCCGCCGGATCGCGAAATTAAATTCCCGGAATACACGGAATCAGACGCGGAAAAAATGAATGACCTTATAAACGCAAACAGGATTCCGGAATTTGCTGCGGAAAATCCTCAGGCAACACCAGCGCAGGTTGAAGCGTTTGCGCAAAGACTTGAACGGGAATACAGCCTTAATATGCCGCTGCTCAAGCGTCTTATCAGAAATGAATTAAACAGAACTTCATACGCTCCTGTTTATGATTTGGAATATGATATTCAACTGCAGGAAGCATTAAACATAATTCAAGGCGGCACTTACAACAACCTGATGCAGAATGTAAAAACACTCAAAGCGATTCAGGATGAAGATGAAATCGAAGAAAGCATGATTTTAGCTTCGTAAGGTGCGTGTGAAACAGTTTATTCTGAGCAGGAAACCTGACAAGGACGGAATCGTAAAACTTGAAGGCAGTGATTTCCGTTACCTTGTCCGCATCCGCCGTCTTGCCGCCGGAGATTCTTTTCTGGCGCTTTTGCCAGACGGCGAAGAAACACAGGTAGAAGTATTAGCGATAAACGGCAGTATTCTCACTGGCAAATGCACTTTTCCCAAAAACCTCACACAGCGAACCGCAGGTTCGAAGGGCACAGAAAAAAAGTCAGTTGAGGAATTACCTAAAATCATTTTGTTCCAGGCAATGCCTAAAGGCGACAAAATGGATTTAATCGTACGGCAGGCAGCAGAAGGCGGTATTACAGAAATTGTTCCATTTATATCTGAGCATTCAGTAGTAAAAACATTAAGCCCCGGAAAACAAAAATTTGCCCGCTGGGAAAAAATAATAAAAGAAGCAAGACAACAGAGCGGCTCCAGAACAGCAACTATTATTCATCAGCCTTTATCAATGAGTGATCTTATTAATTACTGGAGTACCCTTGGACAATCCGGCGCTCTGGGACTTTTATTTCATCATGAGGGACTTGAACAGGAAAGCCTTCACAGTTATCTTAATAGTAATCCCAAAGCTGTGGCATTGGCGGTAGGACCAGAGGGCGGGTTTTCCGGCAGGGAAATCTCACTCTTCCTGAAAAGCGGCTTTAAGCCTTTCAAAATTGGGGATACTGTTTTACGGACAGAAACAGCCGCACTTTATTGCGCGGCGGCAATCAGAATTTTATTGTTGGAGAAAAATTCGTGGGAATTGAAACAAACGAAAAACCGCAGCGCGTAAGCCTGTTAAAAGTTCCTGTTGATATTGTCGCACCCGATCAGCTAAGCGATGTAGTGTATGATCTGTTAAAACAAGATAAGGAACACAACATTGTGCTTCTTTCACTTTGGGATCTATTACGCGCCAGAAGAAGCGGCGAATATCGCACATACGTTACAAGAGCTTCTATGGTTATTCCCATTTCCAAAAGTTTAATAGGCGGAATAAAGTTTTTAACCGGAAAAAAAGCATTCCGCTATATGCCGTTCGATTTTATTATCAGCATGCTTACCATCCTGGAAAACAGGGAATTCTCCTGCTACCTGCTTGGCGGCAGAAGAAAAGTGCTTTTAAAAACAGAGCAAAATTTACGTCAGACATTTCCGCGCCTGCGTATTGTAGGACGCTTCCCGGGTTATTTTAAAAAATACGAAGAGCCAACCATAATCAAGGCAATAAAAAAATCATCGCCGTCGCTATTACTGGCCGGCAGAGGCATCCGCGGCAAAGAACGCTGGATTTCCAAAAATAACATTACCCTTGGAAACGGCATGAGACTGTGGTGCAGCGATATTTTTGACGTATTTGCCGAAAGAAAAAGACATCCTTCGCGGGCTGCGTTTAACAGCGGCCTTGAATGGATCGGCTACTGTTTCCAAAATCCTTTTAAGTTCTTAAGAATCTTCCCGTTCATCGGCTACAATTTTCTGCTGTTGTTTTACAAGTTGTTTGTTAAGTAAAAGATTATTGGTACATTATTATATACGGCCGCGGATTGAGGGCATAAACATCTTTTGGCGTCATAAGCGGATCGTCGTAACCTGCACCAGGTATTCCAAAATTGTAAAATAATTTAAAAGCTTTAATCGGCATATTGGAAGCCAGCGCATTAAAGCCATAAGAATTGCGCTTCATTCCCGGTGAACCAAAACCATCGGCACAGTGAATTAGTCTGACCATATCAAAATTGGTTCGTATCTCTGCCCTGTTCCTAATCATTATACCGTTAAACTGATGTATCACCAGCATGCGCTCTCCGGGAAGATTGTTCTCTACCAGATAATCTTCCATCACCTGCTGAGCGCGGTTAATCTCTTCGCCGGTAACATGGCCAATATAAACATTGGGTTGATTTGTCCGCCATTCGGGATCAAAAGCAAGATGTACATTCGGATAACGCAGATACGGAAACATTTTTTTAAGCGAATCTATCGGGTCAAAACGGCCTATCTGATGATCAATAAAAATCAAAATATCGTTTTCCAATCCGTATTCAATATAGCGCATAAGAATATCATGCCTGATTATTCCAATTTCGCCGCGAGGCCAGACAGTACCATAAATTAAATAAAACGCTTTACGAACTTTTTTCCCGCCGCTGATTTCTTCGTATTCGGCGGCAAGAGCCGACAAAAGCCGGTCCAGCTCTTCGATTGAGTGGCGTCCTAAAATCCCCATATTCCGCGAACTTGGATGTCCGTAATAAACCAGAATATCGTTATTCAATAAAAAGGAAATTTGATTTTCTGCTGTTCGGTTAAATTTTTCAACTTCTTCCTGTGTATTAACCCAATAAGGGCGGGAGCTTTCGGTTTTTTTCCAGGTGCTGACATTATCTGTAAAAAGCATATGCGGGAAAATAGGCGCGCTTCTGGACATGATGTCGATATCCTGTGTTGATCCTTCACCTGACAGAGCATAAGCCTGGGAAAAAAAGCAAAATATCAACATTATTGCAATTTGAAAACGAAAAGGTTTCTTTATTATTAGCATGGTTATTAAATTTCGGCAAAAATGCCGGAATTCTTCAATCTATGTACTGCAGGTTTATAGCCAAAGATGTATTTTATGCAATTTTGAACAGATAAAAACTGTGCCGATTGACAGAAGCGCTATCCCTGGAAGCGGTCCTATCCAGTTATCAGTATTTAAAAGAATATTTCTGCCCACCATAACAAGCAAAACTCCAATTGCTACATGAATATACTCTTTTGAACCTCTGGTTTTTGCCGCTATCAGAAAACTAATCATTGCGGTAAAAAAAGCGGCTAATTCAATTAAAGTAAACATCGATGAATAACCGTTTACGATGTTAAAACTGGTATCCCAGTTTAATACATCAATGGGAACACCTAATGTAATAACAAGAGCCGCTAAAACCATTACAAAAATAACATTTCGCGTTTTTTGCACTTCCAGCCCGGCAGCGCATACACCAGCGGCAAACAGGGAAAAAACACTGAAGAATCTGGCAAAAAGCAAAAACCGCAGCGCAACCCGCATATAAAACGAAGAAAAATTAAAAATGGAATGTAAAGGTAATACAAGACGAATAGCCTCAAATGAAAAACAAATCGCAAAAATGGCAATATAAAATATTTCCGGGGCGGAAGTCCTCTCAAAGTAAGAGTGAATGAGCATAATTCCGACAAGCGAAAACAAAACCAATGCCGAAAGAGAGACATGAACAGCAAAATAATCATTTCCAATAAAAAGACCAGATAAAAACTGAAAAATACCGGTAGAACGCCGGAGTTCTTCCTCCATGCCGAAAAACATACCGCTGCCTGCCTCCTGATAGAGGGGTATCACAAGAAAAGAGGCGCCTAAAAGCAGCAGGGTACATACGGCACAAAAGGCAATTCCGGCCCTAAAAAAGGTATTTCTTTCGGAAAGCGTCATATTTTTAACTCTACAGCAACATACTATTTTCCTCAAGACGAAAAAGGTAATACCGATAATTAGAATTAAGGGGAACTCTATGTTATTGAAAAAAACAATAATAATTATCTCGATTCTACTGTTAACATGCGTTTCCGCTCTGTGGGCGGGAGATTCCGCTGTTTTTGTCGATTTGGGCTTTTCTCAGGACGGCAGAACATTCATGTTTGGGCAATACGGGGTAATGTCTCCGTCCCTGCGTCCATGGGCTGATCTCTATGTTGTCGATGTAGTAAGTAATACTTTTGTCCCAAATGGCAGGGTTTCCTTTACCCAGGATTCCCCTATAAGGGCAGGTCAGGACGGTTCGGGCATTTTCCACCGGCTTGTTTCCAATAATTCAAGCCTTTCCAGCCGCCATGGTATAAATTTCCAGAATCAGGGGCTCCCATTATATATTTCCAGAGACGAAAACCCTCCTTCACGCGGGGAAAGAATAGAATTCCGTGATTTCCTTTCCGGAAAGTCATACAAAGCGCAGTTAGTCCCAACTATAAACGGCAGTGGTCAAAATGTAAGTTCCCGGTTTCATATTAACCTTGAAGTTACTTCTCCAAACGGTCAGTTCAGGACATATACTGTAGGTACCCCGAATTTTACCCGGCAGAGGATTGCCCAATACAACATTAAAAGAGTACTTATCGATGCAAACGGCGGATCAGTCATTTTTGTAATCGAAATGATGCGTGTTGCCGAAAACGGGTACGATATCCGGTACATGGTGGAAGCTGTCAGGCTTTAATTACGCTACCGGTCTTAAAATCTGTGTTACAAACTGCTCATCCTCGAATAAAAACCTTATATAGAGCAGATCTGCTAGTTTATTACGTTCCCAAAGACCGTCTTTTTGCTGTTCAATAGCCAAATCCAGCCATTCTTCCTTGTTTAAGGGCTTTTCTGCCCGGCATTGTGTGAATAAATAGTGTCCCGCTGCAAGTTTTACTAACTCCTGACCATCAATTTTAACATCTGCTTCAGCTTTTTCGCCAAAAAATGCCAATTCTTCCAGAAATTGGTTTAAATCCGGCTCGATACTACGGCTTTGCATAGGATTTAACTTATAACAAAGCAGAAATTCACCATTTTTTGGGAATTGAGCAGAAAAATCCGCCTCTGAAAGATTGGTTTTTACGAATAAAATGTCCTGGCGAAGATCAAGATGCATTAAAGAGTATTTTTCGTTTTCCATAATTATATAATACCACAATTATTAAAATGAACAAACTAATTAAAAAACAAGACTATACCAATTGACACACTTTGAATAGTCAAATATTATATAGATATGGCTGATAACGAGTTTCTCAACGATGCCAATTTTGAACTATATCGCGACCTTATTTACAAAGAGAGCGGTATAACATTCACTCCGACAAACCGCTCGATACTGGAAAGCAGGTTAAGGGAGCGTCTCCGCGAAAAAGGCATTGATTCCGTATTAACATATCTTGATTCAATCAAGCAATGCAAAGAGGAACTTAAAGGGTTCCTGGATTCAATCACAACAAACCTTACACGTTTCTTCCGCAATCAGGCTCATTTTGACGCACTGGAAAAACATGTCATTCCCGAACTGATTAACAACATAAAAAAGATTCCCGGAACAATCAGATTCTGGAGCGCAGGATGCTCTACAGGCGAGGAACCATATACGATCGCCATGCTGTTAAATGAGATCCTTCCAAAGTCCTGGAACTTTGAAATCCTTGCAAGTGATATTTCACTTAAATGCTTAATGACCGCAAAAGAAGGGTTTTATGCCGAAAGTAAGATTGTTGGTATACCGGATAATTATCTTGCAAAATATTTTGACAAGGTAGACGGCGGTTACAAAATTCATGATGATATACAATCGAAGATTAAATTTGACTATCATAACCTTAAAAACGATTCACAGCTAAGAAACTTTGATGTCGTCTTCTGCCGAAATGTTATTATCTACTTTGATGAAGCGGCGCAGACTGCTGTAATTAATCGTTTTTGGGAGTCTATGGCATCAAAGTCATTCCTGTTTATCGGGCATTCAGAATCCCTGTTTGGAATGGAAACAAAATTTGAATTCCTAAAAACTGAATGGGCAACGTTGTACCGTAAGAATATTTAGGAGTCCTTCGTGTCAGATGAAATTTCCGTATTGGTTGTAGATGACTCAGCATTAATGCGCAATCTGATTGGCCGTATGATCGATGATACGCCAGGTATGGTTGTTGCCGAAAAAGCAATGAATGGTCAATTTGCTCTGCAGAAAATCCAACGGGTCGCCCCGGATATTATCGTACTGGATCTTGAAATGCCGGAAATGAACGGCATAGAATTTCTTAAAGAAAGAAAAAACCGTGGAATAGATATTCCAGTAGTTATTCTTTCTTCAATTGCATCACGCGGTGCAGAAGTAACAATGGAAGCGCTTTCTCTTGGCGCAAGCGACTTTATTCAAAAACCTTCGGGTTCGGTATCCGAAGATATTCATGTTGTAAAAGATGTTCTGATTGGCAAACTTTTTGGTTACGGCAGCGCGTATCGAAGATCAAAAGGAAAAAAAGTTCTTGCTCCATCAGAATACGAAACAAAAACACCTTCTTCCAAGACATCAGATATCGCCGTTCATTTTAAACTGGCATCCGAAGCGCCTGTTGCTCCGGCAACACCGCCAATAAGAGCGCGTTATCCCGGTAACACAGAGATAATCGCAATCGGTATCAGCACCGGCGGCCCTGACGCTTTGCGCGTAGTGTTCCAAAACCTGGATGCCGATCTAAAAATACCTATTGTTGTAGTACAGCACATGCCTGCAGGTTTTACAAATGAATTCGCAAAAAGTTTGGATCGTATTTGTCCGTTAAACGTTAAAGAAGTAGAAGACGGCGATGTTATTATGCCAGGCAGAATACTTATCGCTCAGGGCAATAAACATTTAGAAGTAGAGAAAAAAGGAACCGGCGCGATTGCTCGTCTTTCTGACGCTCCGCAGGTTTCAGGGCACAGACCTTCGGCTGATGTTCTTTTTGCTTCGGTAGCCATGTCATATTCCAATCATGCACTGGGAGTAATCATGACAGGTATGGGACGGGACGGCGCACAGCAATTAGGTACGATATACAGAGAAGGCGGCATGACGCTTGGTCAGGACGAAGCCAGCGCAGTAGTTTACGGAATGCCTCGCGTTGCATACGAATTGGGACATGTTATGGAGCAGGTATCGCTGGAAAAAATGGCCTGCAGAATTTGCGAAGTAGCAAAAACATCCCGGTAATTGGCGTAATAAATGAGAGTAATAGGAACCAGCGCATTTGGCCTTAGGACGCCGATCATTCGGGAATCCGACGATTTGGTAGCTGTAATTTGTCAAACTGTAAAAGACGCAATTGAACACGAAAAAATCCGCATTAATGACGGCGATATAATCGGCGCTACTGAAGCTGTTGTAGCACGCTCGCAGGGAAATTATGCAACTATCGACCATATAGCCGCTGATGTTAAAGCAAAGTTCGGCGGCGGACATGTTGGCGTTGTTTTTCCAATTCTAAGCAGAAACCGTTTTGCCATGCTGCTTAAGGGTATTGCCCAAGGTGTGGATAAAGTAACTGTCCAATTAAGTTATCCGGCAGATGAAGTTGGAAATCAGCTTATAAGCTGGGATGATATAGATGATAAAAAACTTAATCCGTATTCAGATTGTTTAAGCGAAGCCGAGTATAGACGTCTCTTTGGCAACGAAGTAAAACACAGATTTACCGGCATTGATTATGTTTCCTATTATAAATCACTAGGCTCAAATATCGATATTATTTTATGCGCAGATCCTAAGCGTATTTTGGAATATACAGATCAGGTTATTGCCGCCGACATTCACACAAGAGAAAGAACAAAACGCGCACTGTATGCAGCGGGAGCAAAAAAAGCAATCGGTCTTGATGACCTTTTAACTAAATCCGTTCACATTCCCGGATGTGCCGACAGCGGCTATAACGAACAATTCGGTTTGCTTGGCTCAAACAAGTCTACGGAAGAACGTGTAAAATTATTCCCGCGTGATTGCGATGCCTTTGTTCAAAAAATGCAAAAGGCGCTTTTTGAACTTAGCGGTAAAAGAGTAGAAGTTCTTGTATACGGCGACGGCGGATTTAAAGATCCTGTCGGCGGAATCTGGGAACTTGCAGACCCTGTTGTCGCTCCGGCATTTTCATCCGGCTTAACCGGAACACCCAACGAATTAAAATTAAAATTTCTTGCAGATAATAATTTTGCAAATCTTTCCAAAGACGAAGCGCGTAAAGCTATCGAAAAAGCGATCCAGGCAAAAGCCGGCGTTGACCAGATGGGAAAAATGGAATCCGAAGGCACTACGCCAAGGCAGCTTACAGACCTTCTTGGAAGTTTGTGCGATCTTGTCAGCGGCTCCGGCGATAAAGGCACCCCGATTGTTTTGATTCAGGGTTATTTTGATAACTACGCAATAAATTAGTTATTAGAACCCTTGGCGCGTTTTTCCCGGCGCTTCTTGAAAAATAAATCTATTCCTGATAATGTATTTACAAATGGAACAATTCGTAAAAGAAACAAGTGAAACTTTAAAAGCCCGCGTTGGAAACAGCCCTGTATTGCTGTTAATTTCTGGCGGTGTAGACTCAACTGTTGCCGGAGCTTTGCTTTTAAAAACTCTTAACAGCGATCAGGTTCATCTTATGTACATGGATACAGGTCTTATGCGCAAAAATGAAACTTCCGCTGTCCGCGCGATTCTGGAAAAACTTGGCGCAAAAAATATTCATATAATTATGTGCGAAAACGATTTTCTTTCTGCATTAAAAGGCGTAACAGAACCGGAAGAAAAACGCAGAATAATCGGCGACATGTATATTACAATTCAGGAGCGTGAAGTAACACGTCTTGGATTAAC
>WQXC01000053.1 GCA_009785045.1 Treponema sp.
ATTTCATAGACGGCTATTGGGTCAATTCCCGCAAAGGGCTCGTCTAGAAGCAGGAACTTTGGCTCAGTGGCAAGAGCGCGGGCAATTTCTGTACGGCGGCGTTCTCCGCCGGAAAGGGTATAGCCAAATTGCGAGCGTATTCGCCCTATGCCAAACTCTTCCAGCAGGCTTTCCAGTCTTTCCTTTTTTTGGTCCAAATCGATGTCCTGCCGGCTTTCCAAAATTGCCCAGATATTCTGCTCAACTGTTAGTTTTCTAAAAATTGACGCTTCCTGCGGAAGATAAGCTATACCCATTCTTGCACGGCGGTACATCGGTTTATTTGTTATATCGATATCGTCCATTGTGACAATTCCATTGGTAGGCTGATAAAAACCTACAATCATGTAAAAGATCGTTGTTTTACCTGCTCCATTGGGACCCAATAAACCTGCTACTTCGCCGTTTTTCATCGAAAAGCTTACGCCTTTTACAACTGATTTTTTTCCGAAACTTTTATATAGATTGGATACGCCAAGTGTATGTTCTTCATGTACCCTCTCTGTTTTTTTTGAAGCTTCCAGTTCTGCAGATTTTTTCTCGGCATCTGCTTCGTCAAGATCGAACTGGTATTTTGTTAATGAAGCGGTCAGGATAGCTGATAATACATCTCCTGCGATTTCTGTTTCTGTGGTTTTTTGCTTTGAAAGACTTAAGTTTTCTTCCATACGATTAATTCATTATTGTTCCTGATACGGAACCTTCCATGATGACGTCATCAGTGTCCAAATCTACGCGTATTCTGTCTGCGCGAAACTCATCATCACTTTTATAAACTACCGGGAATCCCGATAAATCCAGAAGTTTTTCCTGACGGTGATAAATTGCGTATTCTGAACGGCAGACCATGTCGTCTTTGAACAAGCGTACGGAAATTTGAAAAACTGTAATTTCATTTATATCATCATATTCGATAAACCGCCCTCTTGCTACAATCTCGTTTTCTCTGTCTTCGAGAGTTGAGTTGCCTTCAAGGCGCGCAATTTTTAATTTGCGGTCGTACTGGAGTCTGTCTGTATAGAATAAAATATCTTTGCCTTCTTCATGTCCCCAGACATTACCTACGCAATTTATAAATTGGTTATCGTCTCCCTGAATTTCAATTCTGTCTGCGCGAAGAAGCAGATTGTCGGATCTTACTTCTGCGTTTCCGATTAATATTGTCGATTCCCGTCCCAGCGCTCTGGAGCCGGACATTCTGTCTGCTTTGAAAGTAAAAACTTCTGCGGCTAACGAAGAAATTAAAAAGAGAAAAATTGAGATTAAAATAATTTGCTTTTTAATACTAATTATCCTCCGTATTTACTTTATTCGCTGCTTCCTGGGCGCGCTACTCAGGCTAAAGCCTTCGCGCTTTCTCCATCCTACTACACTTTACGTGCGCCACGACGCGTTGCTTTTATTCATCCTCACCGCTTAACGCGGTGCTTTCATCGTCGTCATGTATAAATGTTCCGCTGACAACGCCGGAAAATTCAAAGGTGCGTCTGCGTGCATCTGCTCTAAGGCCAACACCTGTAAAACTTGTGCCGTTTTCTCTTAATACATTAACTTCGTCTTCTGTTCCTGTAGAAAGAATTCGCGGATCATCTCTCCAATCAAGCAGTTCTGTTTCTATAATAATATCTTCAGATTCAACTTCCAGGCTGACCCCGACTGTCATCACAATATCGCCGGTTTCTATATCTACCGATGCATTTCCTGCTTTTCCTGTAACATTTACTTCTTCGCCGCGTTCTCCGTACTGCTCAAAAATAAAATTTTGCAGCTTCATAAGCCCTTGTTTTTCGTAACGTTCTGCGCGCTCTGCCTGAAACCGCGCTATCGGATCTGCCGACCTTACCCGAACGTATTCAACGTTTTCCATTACCAGATCCGGCAGTTCTCTTTCTGAAGATCCGGTTTCCCCGTAATCAAACGTACAAGACATTGTAACGAGAAAAACCAATATCAGCGCTGTCCCAAAAACGGGACTTATTTTTCTTTTCATTTCTTCTTCTTAATTGCGGTGATAAAACCTTTAAATAGGGGAGCTGCCGCAGTTGGTTTGGATTTAAATTCCGGATGAAATTGAACGCCGACACCCCACGGGTGAATTTCATTTGGCCACTCAACGCAGTCAACCAAAGTGCCGCCCGCCGTTTCGGCGTTAGGAGTTAGAGCCGCCAGTTTTAAACCTGATTTTACCATTTCATCACGGTACTGATTTGAAAATGCATAGCGATGACGGTGTCGTTCTATAATTTTCTTTTCTCCGTAAGCTGCCATAATATGCGTACCGTCTTCGTTCACCGATTCAATTGCTCCAAGCCGTATAGTTTCCGAACTTACAACAGCGCGTTTAGTATTGGGAGAAAATTCCGCAGAATCGGCATCGTTCCAGTTTAAAGCGCTGCGCGCCCAATCAACTATCATTGCATGCATTCCAAGGCAGATACCAAGGTACGGTTTTTTGTTTGTTCTTGCCCATGCTGCTGCTTTTACCATGCTGTTGATTCCGCCTTCGCTCATGTCTGCATTGCAAACCATGCCGCCGGATACAAGTATTCCGTCTACGCTGCCTCCGGCTGCTTTGTCTCCGAAAATTGCGTTTATATCTCCTGTTTCCAGAGCGGAAGAATCTATTTTTACAAGTTCTGTTTCTACACCGCATTCAAGACTTGCATGGAACAGCGCTTCCAAAAGCGAGGTGTATGTATCATGCGTTTCCATGTAATTTCCGACAATGCCTATTCGTATCAAGTTCTTTCTTGCGGAAAAAAGTTTCATTACCGAATGCCATGGACTCATGTCGGTGTGGCGGATTTCTACGCCCATTTTTCTTAGAAGCACCTGATCCAGTTTTTGATCAGAAAAGACGAGCGGTATCTGATAAATTGTTGTATCAATGTTAGGTGAAGTTAACACCGCATCAATATCAACATTTGTAAATTGCGCAATTTTTCTGCTGGTAGGCTCATCCAGCATTACTGGAGAACGGCATATAAGTATATCCGGCTGAATCCCCATCTCCTGCATTGATTTAACCGAATGCTGAGTGGGTTTGGTTTTTAATTCTCCGCCGGCTACTTCCGGAATCAAGGTCAGATGTACGGACAAAGCATTTGTTCTGCCGTATTCATGAATCATCTGGCGGGCGGCTTCCAGGAAAGGAATCGATTCGATATCACCGACTGTTCCGCCGATTTCGATTATTACAACATCAGTGGTGTTTTCTTCTTTGGCTACGGCTATAATTCTGCTTTTTATTTCGTCAGTTATATGAGGTATAACCTGAACGCACCTGCCCTGGTATTGTCCTTCGCGTTCTTTGCGAATTACAGATTCATAAACCTGCCCTGTGGTTATTGAATTTGCCTGGCTTAAGCGCCCTTTTGTAAACCGGGCATAATTACCCAAATCAAGGTCAGTTTCCGCCCCATCGTCTGTCACATAAATCTCGCCATGCTGAAACGGGCTCATTGTTCCTGCATTCACATTAATATAGGGGTCGCATTTAACCATCCGGACATTAAGCCCCCTGCTTTCCAGCAGAGCGCCGATGGAAGAGGCTGCAACACCTTTACCTAAACTGGAACAAACGCCGCCTGAGACGAAAATAAACTTGTTCATGTAGTATAAGTATGGTGAATTTATAAGAGAAATTCAAGTAAACAACTATACATTAATATCTGGTTTGGGTGTGTAAACTTGCCCCCTTATGCTCGGGAATATACTCGCCTAAGGGGGTCAATTTCCACACCCAAACCTCACATCATTAACATATACATTCTAGTAATTTCGCTTCTTCCCCATCGGAAAGTTCACCAGGCAGGATTAATGGGTAGTTCTGGGTTGGCGGCAGCAAAAAGCCTGCTTCCAGAAACTGATTAAAAAGCGTTTCCCATTCCTGCGATGAGGTTTTCTTTTTTAATGACAGGTATATCCCCTGCCTTTGCCATATTGATGAGGTGTTTTTCAACGTTTTTGCGACTTGCGGCAGCTTTGGATTTGCGCGTTCCTTTGCAGCGAGAATATCGTACACTCCGCGGGCAGCAACGGCAAAAAGGATTGGCGAAAGCGCATCGTTTTGCGGTAGCTGCGCAAGTAAATCTTTTTCCTGCGCTGATCCTGTTTTTGCAGCGACTACGCACAAACCCAATGGCAGTCCATCGCGCCATGTTTGGACACCAGGCAGAATTGGTATAAAAAAGGGAGAGTCATTAACAGACAAAGGTTTTTCCGGATTCTCATAAGGCCGCCAAAGTTTTACTGCGCCGGAATTAAATAATGCTGTAAGTTCCTGCGGCGGCGCGGCATAGAAACGGAAGCTAAACCCGGGAAAAAGTTTTAAAAGTGATTTTAAATAACGTCCTTCTGTAAAATGCGGAAAAGGAGCGTACAACCCGCGGGACGCTGTATTTTTTAATTCGCGTAACAAGTTCTGCGGGGTGTGCCCCAGAATTGCCGCGCCGCCATTTAGCCAAAGATCGACCAAACGTCTTCCGTCCGCCAGATAGAGACGGTAACCTCTTGCGCGCAATACATCAGGTATATTTCTCATATTATTCATTATATTAGCTGTCCTCAACTTTTTCATAGGCTCTGCCCTGTATTTCGCTTAAAAAACGCGAATCTTTTCCTGAGTCAAAACGAACGCGGACAACAGGACCATCGTCGCTGCCATTTATTTCCATGACTGCGCCGTATCCGTAATCTTCGTGAAAAAGCCGCTGCCCTCTGCGCCAGCCTGCGCGTTTTTCTAGTTCTTTGTTAACAGCGCTGCTCGGTGTAATCATATTTTGCGTATTCAGCGGATTAAAGGTTCTTCGCGGTATCTTTATTAAACCATCATGTTTTTCGTTCCAGGTCATATTTACAACCTGCAGACAGCTTTTATCAATCTCGTGCAGAAACAGCGATGGCTGCATTTGCGCAGTTCTTCCGTACATTCGCCGCTCGGCGCATGATGTCAGATAGAGTTCATCCATAGCGCGTGTGGCTCCAACATAAAACAGCCGCCGTTCTTCTTCAAGTTCATCATCTTTTTTATCTTCTCTTGGAAAGATACCCTGTTCAAGACCTGTCATGATTACATGTTTAAATTCCAAACCTTTTGTATTGTGAAAAGTTATCAACGTTACCGCATCCTGCGGATCATCCTGATTGCTTATTTTCTCTTCCATGGAGCGATCCAGTTCGATGTTTTCCAGAAACTCCAATAGTCCTTCGTTATTATTTTTATAGTCACTTGCTGCATTTAATAATTCCTGCAAGTTGCCTAGTTTGGAATTCCCTGTAATTTCATCCTGCATTTTATGATATTCGGCAATTCCGGAAGTAATTAATAATTGTTCAATACAGACAGAAAGCCCTTCGCCGGATCTTAATTCTTTAGAATCTTTTTTCTTTTTTACTGTGCCTTTGTGCCTCTGTGTGAGGTCTTCGGAAAGAGTAACCCTGGCATCCTCTATAACTTTAAAAAATTCATCCAGTCCTTTGCGCGCTTTTTTGGAGATCTCCAATTTACTGCCTGCTTCTATTAAATCAATGCCGTCGTCAATCGCAGTATCTACGATTTTATCTATTGTGACGCTTCCTGCGCCTCTTGCCGGTTTATTCACAACCCTTCGAAATGCTACTTCATCGCGAGGATTTACCAGAAACGACAATAATGCAATCGCATCTTTAATTTCTTCCCGTTCGTAAAATTTTAACGAACCAACAATGCGGTACGGAATCCCCTTGCGTAAAAACATTGTTTCAAATCCGGCAGATTGTGCATTAGTACGGTATAGAATCGCCCAGTCTGACCATACAGTATTTTTCTTTTTTACCGAACTTTTTATTTTATCTGCGCAAAACGCTACTTCTTCGTCCTGATCTTTCAAATAAATAAGCACCGGCAAAGGTCCGTTCCCTTTTTCTGCGTGCAGTGTTTTTCCAAGCCGTCCGCGGTTATAGTCCACTACAGAAGAAGCGGCTTGCAGAATGGGAGTAGTGGAGCGATAATTTTGCTCAAGCCGGATTACATCTGCGCCGGAAAAGCGTTCCGGAAACTCTAAAATGTTTTTTACTTCTGCACCGCGAAAACGATAAATAGACTGATCGTCATCGCCTACTACGCATACATATGTATTTGGACCGCATAATTCCTTAAGAAGCTGGAACTGCGCCACGTTCGCATCCTGATACTCATCTACCATTATTACCGAAAACCGGTCTCTGAAACGCTGCGCTGTTTCCGGCTGGCTGCGAAGAATCTCCACTGGTTTTTTTATTAAGTCACCGAAATCAACATTGCCAATTTGCGCCAAACGCTCTTCGTACCGCTTGTAGACATCGCGAAATTTTTTATGGTGATCTATTATTGCAAGCTCAGGATCATCCGGAGACAGAAAATAATCCTTAGCACGCGAAATATTGTGCGCAAAATGCCTTACTTCTGGTTTTGGAGTATTTTCCATAATGGACGAAAGAAGAGATGTGACATCATCATCATCGTAAATAACAAAGTTTGAATTCAAACCTGCCTGACTCCCGTTGCGGCGCAAGAACCATGCTCCAAACGAGTGAAAGGTGCGCAGCATAGCGTCACCTGCCCGCGAATCAATCTGTCGGGCGCGCTCTGCCATTTCCCTTGCCGCCTTGTTGGTAAATGTCACTGCAAGAATCGAACGCGGATCCATTCCTTTTTCGCCTATTAAATAGGCAATCTTGGTAGTTATAACTCTTGTCTTTCCCGAACCTGCGCCTGCAAGTATTAAAAGCGGTTTTCCCGTATGTAAAACAGCCCGCCGTTGTTCAGGGTTAAGAGGTTCAAGACAGGAATGGACAGATGGCTGCATAATTATTTTTTTGTAAGCCGCGGAGCAGAACCTTCTGCCCATGTAATTATAATTGGCGATTTTTTTACTTTCAGAACCGGATTTTCCGGCAGGAGATTTGCTTCTCCGTTGTGTATATTATACTGCGAAAGACTTATTGCTCCCGGAACTGTAAGCCGTAAATTTCTTCTTCCAACGCCGTTCTTCCAGAGGATTAGTGTATTGGTTCCGTCTTCTTTTGTAAAATATAAACTTGTTACACTTTTCTTTACTTTTTCTCTTGTTAGATTATCCGGATTGTACTGTGTTCCGGCTATATGATTAGCGGTAAGCATAAATGCATGCGCGCCTGGTTTAAGTGTTCTGTTGGGGTATATAAGTCCAAAGTAATTTTCAAAATCCAGCCGGTTTTTAATTTCGCCGGGATTGTAAGTATCCATAAACTCATACCATAAAAGATTTCTGACACCATCGGCTCTGGTTGCAAGACCGCTTAATGTTTTTACAATATAGTCCGGATATTCTCTTATATTGCAAAATGAAATGGGACCTGTTGAGTAACCAACTTCCGTTACCCAGATTGGTTTGTCGTAATTAAATTCATTAAATATTTTTTGCAGTTTATTTATCTGCCTCATTGTACCGTTGGGTGAAGCGCCATAGGGATGAACAGAAAAACCATCGGTATTTTCCATAGCGCCGGATCTAAACATTCCACGGGTGAATTTTTTATCTACGCGCGAAGTTGAACCTGCAAGAACAATCGCATTCGGTTCAAGTTCCCTTATTCTCTTTGCAGTCGCAGCAGACAGCGCAAAAAAGTTTTCATCTGAGCCGTACCAGAAAACCCAATTCGGCTCGTTCCATATTTCGTAGGCTACTCTTGTTCCGTAACGGGTTACAACTTGTTCTACATATTTTAAAAAATAGGGTAGTTCTCTTTCTCCCAGATTTCTTTGTTCTTTATTGTCTTCGTACAGCCATCTACTGTCAAAGCCAAGAATAAGTATGATTTTTTTACCTGCCGCTTCCGCTTTGGAAATATAATTATCCCAATATTCAAACTCCCATCGTCCTTCTTCCGGTTCTACACCTGTCCATCTTATTGTGGACCTTATCCATGTTGCATTAAAGTTATCAAGCAGATTAAAATCTTCCTGAAGTAAAGGAGATCGATCCGGAGAGATACCGAAAAAATCATCCGGGATCATGCTTGATTTTGAATAGTTAAAAGCGGTTGATGCGCAAGAGAGTAAACTAAAACAAAGAGCAAAAAGCGCGATTAACAAACATGTTTTGGTAATAATTGATTTCATTTAAATACACTCCATAAAGTTTGTCCTGTCCATTCAGGCGGAACTTCCAGATCAAGAATAGCTGCCATCGTAGGTGCAATATTGTAAATAAGTCCTGGCTTGGGAATATTAACCCCTTGTTTTATCCCTTTGCCATAAATAATCAGGGGGATTTGCCGCTGCTTGGTAATATTAAAACCATGCCCCCAAAACGTACCTCCGTGATCAGAGGACAGTACAAATACAGTATTTTCGTATATTCCTGCATCTATTACCGCTTGTTTTATTATAGCAATTAAACCATCCAGTTCAGTAAGTTTATCATAATAAGCTTTGGAACCCCAGCGGTCTCTGTGACCTGTTTCGTCAGGTTCATTAAACACAACTGCGGTAAAAACCGGTTTATTTTCTATAATATATGAAGCTACTTTTTGCGCAGATTCAATATCAGACAGGATTCTTATTTTTTCTGCAGTTTCACTGGAACATATTTCGTCCAGATCGCTCCATTCAAAGAAAAAGACAGGTTTACTTGCAGGATAGTTTTCGTTAACAATTGTAAATATTGATGGAAACTGATCTGAATTAATTTGTTCGGGCGGCGTGCCGTTAAAAAACGCCAGCCAGTTTTCCCAGCTATTACTTGGCATTATACATTTCATTTTCATGCTTGAAGCGCCCTCTGCCATCATTTGCTTTGCTGCCGGCATTTTTGCTTTTGACGTGTACGCGCCGCCCCAGCCGTCAATACCGATAAACACCAGGTGCCGCACAGGATAATAAAGCAGTTCTTCTTCTGCAGGCGCTGCAGACTTGTTGCTTGCGCATCCTGTTATTAGAAAAAGATATAAAATTAAAAGCAGCAGAAGTTTTCCAGTCGCCTGCCTTTTTAGATACATCATATATTTATTATATCTATTATTTTGTTATTTATATAGTGCAGTAATACGGCAAAATTCAATGAATTTCTAACGGCGCTTTAACAATATTTTAATACAGCTTTTTCATGATATCAGCATAATACTACTGGAGGATATAAATGTAAAAACTTTCATTGCTTTTAATTGTACTTATGCTTTTGGCAGCCAATGTCTTTGCATCAGGAATTCGTGATACCGCAGTATCGTTTGAGGCTGAAACTCTTACTCTTACGCCCGGTTCCAATACAAGCGAAATCAACATTACCTGGTATGGAAATACTGCAGACGGTAATTCCGGTTCGGTTAAGTTCGCTGTTAATTCAAGTGTCAGAAACGGTAATTTCCCTGTAAATGTCCAGACAGTAACCGCAACAGGCACAAGTGCAAGCGAAGGAAAAGTTTCGCACAAGGCGACACTTACCGGTCTTACGCCAAATACTGTATATGCTTACAGTGTGTCCAGTAACGGAACAGACTTTAGCAAGGTTTATACATACAGAACACCTGCAGCGGGCAGATTTATATTTGTAGCTGTAGGTGACCCGCAGTTGACAGAGCCAGGCATTTCGCCGACTTCAGAAGGCGTACCCGGTGGTTTCATGGAAAAGAACAATTCCAAAACAACGGCGCAGGGCTGGCAGGATACTGTTAATGCATTTATGAGACAGGTTCCAAATGTTAGATTCATTGCCGGCGTTGGCGATGCAATTGACAGAAATCTTATAAGCGATCTTGGAAGACCTGAGAACGCGCTTGAACCGCACGAAATTAAATATAGAAATTTCTTTGCTCCTGCTGCTCTCAGAAGCGTGCCTTTTGCGCCGGCAATGGGTAACCATGAATCCAGAAGCCATTATGGTTTTGTGCATCATTACAATATTCCGAATGAGCAGTCTTTTACTTCAGTTCCGACAGGACAAAGCGGCTCACGGCACGAAATGGAATCCAGAGGAAATTATTTTTACCTTTATAATAATGCATTATTTGTAGTGCTAAATACTGCTCCATATCCGCGAAACAGAGACGAAGCAGCAAGAGTAATTAATGAAATACTTGATCCAACACTTAAAGCAGCTACCGATGCTCACTCAGGGCAGTACAAATGGCTGTTTGTACAGACTCACAAATCTGTTGCAAGTCTTGCCGACCATGCCGCAGACAAAGACATTCAGTATTATATTGAAGCTGGTTTCCAGCAAATGATAGATAAGTATAAAGTTGACTTTGTGCTTGCAGGACATGACCACATTTATGCCAGAAGCTACCCGATGACTGACGGTAAGAGAGTTTCGTCCGGCGGAACAGTTTACTTTACGCTTAACTCTTCCAGTGGGCAAAAATTTTACGAAGAATTTGTACCGGATATCAAGGACAATACCGAGTATCCGTACTTTGAAGATGGAACTACAGGCAGCGCAGTATTAATGTCCGGTAAAGTTCCGTATCCTGTAAGCTTTTATCATCAGGATTATAAACCGATGTTCCTTGAAATTGATGTATCAGATAACTCTGTTACATTTAAATCATACGAAGTGCAGGACAATCTTTCTGTGAAAGTTGTTGATACCTACACAGTTACGAAATAGTTAGGTCCGTACTTCCAGATCAAAACTGCGGCGTGTTTCAACCTTGCAAGAGGTAAGCGCGCCCAGTTTTATTTTTTTGTTGCCAACGATAACTGCCGAGCCGTCGATGTCCGGCGCCTGGCAGTAGAGCCGTCCAAGCCAGATTGGCTCATCGCCCGAATCTGCAGCAGGTTCAAGTTTTTCTTCGACCAGAACTTTTAAAGTCTGCCCGACAAAACGATCCATATTTTTTTCTGTTATTGGTATTTGCCGCTCTTCGATTATTTGTTTGCGTTTTTCTGCTGTTTTAACAGGGACGCGTCCTTTCATGGAATAAGCGGCAGTGCCTTCTTCCCGTGAATATGCAAAACAGCCAACCCAATCAAGATTTGCTTTTGCCTGAAAATCCAGCAGCGCGG
>WQXC01000054.1 GCA_009785045.1 Treponema sp.
ATATCACGCGATAGAGAACGTATATATGTTCCGCTTGAACAATGTACAAAAATATCTGCAAATGGAGGTTCCCAGGATAAAAGTTTAAGCTCGTGAACTGTTACCGGACGTTCTTTCATTTCCGGCGTTTTACCTGCGCGGGCCAGATTTGAAGCGCGCTGTCCGTTTACATGAATAGCCGAATAAAGCGGAGGCGCCTGTTTAATTTCGCCGGTAAATTTACACAATACATTTTCAACCTGTTCACGGGAAGGAAGCGCAGCTTCACCTATAACATTTCCTTCCGGATCCAGTGTATCTGTCTCTATGCCGAATTTAATCCTGCCTGTATATTTTTTATCGCAGCCTGTAAACCACTGGCTAAGACGCAGTGCATTACCGGTAAGAACAATAAGAAGTCCCTGTGCGAATTTATCCAGAGTGCCTGTGTGCCCAACCTTACCTGTCCCTAACGCGCGCTTTATGTCCCGCAGCGCATCAAAAGAGGTGATACCAGGCTGTTTATTTAATAGGATTAATCCCATATAACCTCTAAACCATAAACCGCTGATTTACACGGATTAAACTGATTTACGCGGATTTTTTTTATTCGTTTAATAATCCGTGAAAATCCGCGTTAATTCGCGGACAATTTTTTATCCTGTTCTGTAACAAGTCCTTCAATTTTTTTAATTAGATCAAAGGCTTCACCTATGCTTTTATCCGCATGGAAGCGCAGGCGCGGGATTTTTCTGATGTGCATTACGGCGCCTAACTGTGATTGTATAAAACCTGCGGCGCTTTGCAGCCCTTCTACTTCCCTTTCGGAAATCTTACCGCGAATATCAGAAACATATACATCGGCATAAGACAAATCTTTTGATACATCAACTTTGGTAATAGAAAGAAAAGAGTTAACCCTTGAGTCTTTAATTTTACCTTCGAGGATAAGAGAACCAATTTTCTCCTGGATTGTCTGACCAACCCGTTCGGTTCTGAATTGCGGCATATATAATCCTGTTTATCAAGAGCTCAATTTACGCGCGATTTCCACAATTTCGATGATTTCCAGCATATCGCCAACATGGATATCGTCAAAACCATCAAGACCAATACCGCATTCATAACCTGCAGCTACTTCGCGGGCGTCATCTTTAAATCGCTTAAGTGAAGCAATTTTTCCTGAATGTATAACAACCTGCTCCCGGATAAGATTAACAATACAGCTTCGCTTGACCGATCCGCTTTGTACATAGCAGCCGGCGATTGTGCCGATTTTCGGTACCTTGAATGTATCGCGCACTTCTACAGAGCCTACAACTTCTTCTTTTGTGTCCGGTTTTAACATGCCTTCCATGGCCTGTCTTATTTCTTCCACTGCTTTGTAAATTACGTTGTATTTTCTGATATCTACCTTTTCCTGATCGGCAAGTATTTTTGCCTTTGGAAGCGGACGTACGTTAAAGCTGATAATTATCGCATTTGAAGCTATTGCAAGGTCAACATCGCCTTCGTTTACAGGTCCCGGAAGCGCCTGAATTACATGCAGACGTATTTCTTTTGTGCTTAGTTTTTCCAGGCTGGATTTTAATGCTTCTGCAGAACCCTGAACGTCAGCCTTGATTATTACTTTTAATTCCTGAATTGCGCCGTCTGTAATCATGTCATGGAGATTATCCATGGTAACTTTTCGCAGTATCTTTGCATCTTCAAAGCGTTTTAGTTCCTGACGCTTTGATGAATATTCGCGTGCAACTTTTTCGTCAGATACTATCTGAAGCGGATCACCTGCATTCGGAATGCCTTCAAAACCGAGTACTTCTACCGGCATGGAAGGAGTTGCTTTGTTTATTTTTTCACCCTTGTCATTAAATATCGCGCGCACTTTGCCCGGCCAAATGCCTGCAACAAACGCATCACCGATGGCAAGGGTTCCTCTTTCTATCATTACAGTCGCAACAATACCGCGTCCGTGATCTACTTTGGATTCCAATATTTTACCTTCGGCGCTGCGCTGGAAGTTGGCTTTTAAATCCAAAAGTTCAGATTCAAGCAGAATTGCATCGATAAGCTTGTCTATACCGGTTTTTTGTAAAGCTGATAATTCCACGAACATTGTCTGTCCGCCCCAGTCTTCCGGCATAAGTCCAAGATCTGAGAGCTGGCTTTTTACCTTGTCAGGGTTTGCTTCCGGTTTGTCAATTTTATTAACAGCGACAATAATCGGAACCTTTGCATCTTTGGCATGATTAATCGCTTCGATTGTCTGCGGCATGACTCCGTCATCTGCAGCGACAACAAGAATAACTATGTCTGTTACCTGAGCGCCTCTTGCCCTCATGCGGGTAAAAGCTTCGTGACCGGGAGTATCAAGCAATGTTAATGCGCCATGCGGAGTTTCGATCATGTACGCGCCGATATGCTGAGTAATACCGCCGAATTCGCCGGATACTACGTCCGCTTTTCTGATAGCATCAAGCAATTTGGTTTTGCCGTGATCGACATGTCCCATAACTGTAACAACCGGAGGTCGCGGCAGCAATATCGCATCATCGTCCGAAGCGGTTTCTATTACTGTTTCGTCATAGAGACTTACAATTTTTACATCTGCGCCGAATTCAGCGGCTAAAAGCGTTGCTGTATCTGCATCGATCTGCTGGTTAATTGTAACCATTTGACCCATGCTCATTAATTTTTGGATAAGGTCGGACGCTTTTAAGTTCATTTTACGCGCCAATTCAGAGACCGAAATAACTTCCATTATGTCGATTGATTTAGGCACAGGATTTGCAATATGCGTTATTTTTTTCTTTGTCTGGAGAAGTTTTTCCTCCATTTCCAGTTCTTTTTCTTTTCTGTTGTATACAGGTTTTTTAGCTATAAATTTACGTTTGGCAGGACCTTTTCCTTCCGGGATAGGACCTGATGGAGCAGCTCCCATGCCGCCGCTTCTGCCGCCGGGTCCTGGCCGGTTAAAACCGCCGCCGAATCCCGGTTTACCTCCGCCAGGTTTAGGCGCAAATCCGGTTCGCTGTCCCTGTCCCGGACCGCCATGCCCCGGACCGCCATGTCCCTGACGCGGTCCAAAACCGCCTTTATTGTGAGCAGAATCATTGCCAGGTTTATTACCCCTGGGCGGCTGAGAACGTCCCTGCCTTTGAGAATGACTATGGCTTGCGCCAACAAGCTTACCGCCTACTCTGCCTGCGGCGGCTGCAGGGCGCTGCGCAATCTGAAACGAGTTCACACGCGTTGATTCACCGGTTTCCTGACTGGATTTTTTCTCCCTTGAGATATCCGGTTTCTTTACTGGAGTTGATTTAGGAGCACTGACAACAACTTTTGGTGAAGCTTTTTTGGGAACAACAGCCGTCGGTTTTTTCATCACAACTTTAACTTTGCGGCGTTCACCCTGCTCCGCAGAATTTTTTCCTGCAGGGGTCTCCTGCTCACCTTGAGAATGTTTAATTAACTGGGCTTTTGGTTTTTTAGTTTTGTCAGTATCTTCTGCCATAAATCCTATCTTACTCCTCCTCTTCGTATTCAAAACTTAAGCCGATACCGCAGCTTGGACATGTTGTCATGTCCACTGTAATTTTAGCTCCGCATTCAGGACATTCATATTCTTCTGCTTCTGTATTTTCTTCGCTTGTTTCTTCATCTGACTTTTCTTCCTGCTCATCTTCATATTCATCGTCATCTTCTTCTACAATTTCAACATAATCTTCGATTACTTTACGCAATCCGTCAAGTTCTGCAGCAGATAACCCTTTGGATTCCAGCTCTTCCTGACTTAAAGCAATAAAGTCTTCGATTAAGTCAATTCCGTTATCAAGCAACACTTGAGCAATGCGGCTGTCAACATTCGGCAGTTCGCTGATACGTGAAATCTCGTTATCGTAAGATTCGCTGTCTCCGAATAGTTCAGATACTGCGCGGCGTGATTCCGCAGCGATATCCATTTCGGCAAACTGTGATTCTGTTTTAACATCGATATTCCAGTCAACTAGCCTGTTTGCAAGCCGGACATTAAGCCCCTGTTTTCCAATCGCAAGTGATAACATTGTATCGCTTACTACTGCCAGCGCCTGATGTTTGCCTTCGTCAAGAATAATTACATCGCGTACTTCTGCAGGAGACAGCGCATTTTTAATAAAGCGCCTTGGATCGGGATCGTATTTAAGTATATCGATCTTTTCGCCTTCAAGTTCCTTGATAACAGCCTGAATTCGCACGCCTTTGAGCCCTACGCATGCACCGACAGGATCAACATCTTCGCGGTTTGAATAAACGGCAAGTTTTGTTCTGAAACCCGGTTCGCGTACAATTTTATGTATTTCTACTGTCTTGTCGTATATTTCCGGCACCTCAAGTTCAAAAATTGCACGAACAAATTCTGTGTGTGTTCTGGAAAGAACAATCTGAAGCCCGGATGAATCTTTTTTTACTTCCGCAATAAGCGCCTTGATTCTGTCATTAACATGGTATATTTCCCTTGGTGACTGATATTTTTTTGGCAGAATACCTTCCATTTTGCCGATGTCTACATAAATTGTGCCATTGCGCTCACGCTGATAGTAACCAATTATTATCTCGCCTTCTTTATCTTTAAATTCTGAATGAAGACTGTCTTTTTGTATATCCCTGATAGTCTGGTGAGCTTTCTGTTTTGCGCTCTGAACAGCAATGCGGTCAAACTGTTTAGGATCAATTTCCACCAATATTTCGTCGCCTACTTCGGCGTCAGGATTTAATTCTCTGGCTTCGTCCAAATCAATTTCAGTTACAGGATCGTATACTCCGTCCTGTTCTACAATTTTCTTTTGTGCGAAAATAGAGACTTCTAAATTTTCTTCATCAAACCGCACAACTGCGTTATCTGCGTTGCCAAAACGATGCTTATATGCGGCAATTAGCGTATCTTCAATGGTCCGCAGTATCAGCTCTTCAGGAATACCGCGATCCTGGTTCAACTGACGAATTGCCTGCGACATATCTGTGCCCAATTTATACCTCCTGTGAAGGGTCAAGCTTTGCTTTTGCTATTATGTCAAAACTAAGCGCTTTAACCTCTTCTTTTGTCTTTAATACAATTCCTTTTTCATCGGCAGATTCCAAAATACCTGCCGTCCAGTCAGAAATATCCGTACGGTAACACCGTACTCCTCTTCCTACATAATACAAAAACTCACCCGTTTCCTTAATTGACTTTTCTATCCCGGGGGAAGATACCTCTAAATAGATATCTTGTCCTTCAAAGTTAAGTTCCAGCCGCGGCATGATTGCCCGGTGAACCTTTGAACAGTCATCTGTACCAATGGGCTTTCCATTGTAAATAACTGTCTTTATCTGTACGCTGCCCCTGTGCCTGGAAATTGTTAGTTCAACCAGGCAAAAACCAAGTCCTTTAAGAACCGTTTCCAGCGACTCGCGTACAGAAGTTAATTCTTTGTTTTCTGCACTTTTCGCTGTATACTGCATTCTCCCGCCTAACCATGCCATTTACTTTAAAATAAACGGCAAAATAAAAAAAAGGGTCTCCTTGGAGCCCTTTTTTAAATGAAAAACTATATTATCAATAACATATCGTTTTTTGAAAAAAATGTCAAGAGACTTTACACAAAAACCACAGATTATCGCAGATTTTATGGATTTAATTATCGCCTGCGGCGATTTTGGCGTTAGGAGCCCGACTTCGCGGGCTCGAGCCGTAAGGTATGGATTTAATTATCGCCTGCGGCGATTTTGGCGGCTTCATCAAACTCGCTGTGGAGCAGATGCTTGGTTATTACGCTGAGCTTATCCCGGGTTGCCTTAGACCAGGTCTTTTGCTTTAATACAGCCAGAGCCTCTTTTGCCGCCTTTTTATCGTAAGAGGAGCAAGCTGCCTGGATTTCCTGCAGTTTTTCCTGAAGATACACATGGTCAGCGCTATCGTCTACATCCTGATCCTCTGCCGTTTCATCTTCCATTGGCTTTAATCTGTCTATAACCTTGTTTAAATCATCCAGGAATGCAGGCAGCGAAGATATAATTAAATGCAGGTTTTCTTCACGTCCGGCCTGTTCCAGTTCCGACGCTTTGTTTGCCAAATCCGTCTCTCCGACATTGGCAAGGGCGCTTTTCATCGCATGAACATTGATGATAAATGTTGGAATATCATCGCCTCTGCGCCAGTTATTATCGCTTATTGCATTTAAAATACTCACAGTTTTTCTGGCATCGCGCACAAAGAATTCAGCCAATTGGGAATCAATCACAATATTATGACCGCCAGCAGCATATAAACTGTTCTTTTGCTTACGCGCTTCTTCCAAAACTTCAGGCGTCTGCTTATCCCGGATTAGCTTGTTTAGAATGGAATTTAACTGGCGGATATCAATCGGTTTGGAAATGAAATCGTCAAAACCGTTATTAATAAACATCTCAGCCTGGCCTGCAAGCGCATTTGCAGTTAATGCTACAATTGGCATTGTATACCCAAGACCGCGAATAAGTTTTGTAGCCTCAATACCGTCCATTCTGGGCATCATATGGTCCATAAAAATAATATCGTAAATTGCACCGTCTCTGATTTTGTCCAATGTTTCAAAACCGCTTGTAGCAGAATCAATTGAAATTCCATAAGGCGCCAAAAGACCGCGCGCCACATAAAGGTTTGTTTCTACATCGTCTACAATCAGAACACGACCGTACGGCATAAAGTCCTGCGAAATCTGCGCATTCCTCATTTTAATTGTATTTTTTAAATTAAGTTTCATTAGGTTGTCGGCAAGATCTTTACCAATCGGTTCGTAATTATTACAACTCTGCGGCAGCCGCACAGTAAAAGTAGAACCCATACCTGGAGTACTTTCTACCTGAATGTCACCTTTCATAAGCTGAACCAGGTTTCTGGTGATATTCATTCCAAGACCTGTACCTTCAGTCTTACGATTGGCTTCCATGTTAAAGCGGCTGAACTTTTCACCAAGTTTTTTAACCTGATCCGCTGTCATTCCCTGTCCTGTATCGCTGACTTTAAATACCAGATTAACATCAGAACTATCATTTACCTTTTGCGCAGAAAGAGTAAGTTCGATTAATCCTTCCAGGGTATATTTGAATGCGTTTGAAAGCAAATTGTTAAGGATTTGTTTAATCCTTAGCTCGTCTCCGATAAGGTTTGCAGGAACATTATCGTTTACTATCAATTTAAAATCTATCGGTTTGCTTTCGTAACGCATAATGTTTAATTTAACAGTGTCATGAATAAGGCTTGATATATCATAATTGGAGATTGATAATTCCAGTTTTCCTGCTTCTATTTTGGAAAGGTCAAGAATATCATTTATAATACCAAGCAGAAGATCGCCTGAATTGTAAATTCTTTCCAGCGCTTCTCTTGTCGCAAGCGGTATTGTTGCATCCTGAAGCTGAATCTCTGTAATACCAAGAATTGCGTTCATTGGCGTTCGTATCTCGTGACTCATCTTTGCAAGGAAATCGCTTTTTGCTTTGCTGCTTTCTTCGGCAATTTCTGCTCTTCGCATTTCTGCGATCATTAATTTAAGTTCTCTTAAATCCCTGATAAATCCGGCAACAGCATATTCACCTCTGAATTTAACACGCACCAATGAAACTTCTGTAGGTATCTGTTCACCGTCCCGTTTCTGGTGCATCCATTCAAAACGGCAGTAACCTTCTTCGAATGCTTCATCAAAATATTTGCTTATCCGTTCTCTTGATACTTCTCCGGAAGGCTGATATTCAGGGAAAAAGTCAAAAAGTTCGTCCAAAAATTCCTGTTTTCCGGATAATCCGAACATTCTTACTATTTCCTGATTACATTCAATAATTCTGGCATGTTTATCAACCATGAAACTGCTAAGAGGCGTTGCGTCAAATAAAACCTGGGTACATTCATCTGCCTCACGCATTTTTGCCATCATTGTTTTTATTTCACGAAGATCGCGCGTGTATCCGCATACAATAGTTTCTTTTCTGGAAATAACACGCACTAGTGTAACTTCGCATGGGATAAGTTCTCCGTTTATTTTACGGTGCATCCATTCAAAACGGCAATAACCGTCATTAAACGCCTTTTTTAAATTTTCCATTGATTTTTCGGATGAAAGTCTTCCATCTGCCTGATATTCAGGTGAAAGCTCCGAGAATAAAGACATATATTCTTTTTTGCTTGATAATCCGAATAATTTTAATGCTTCGTTATTACAATCTTTTATTTGAAAATCTTTATCCCAGAAATTTGCACAAAGAGGTGTCGCATCTAGCATTATTTGAGTTCTTTCTTCTGTCCTTTTCTTTGCATAAAGCATACTCAGCAAAATCGTACATAGGACGGCAGCCAAAACAACGCCAAGAACAACAAGGATAAAACCTATTTCCTGAACACTCTTGTAATAACTTTTTGAATATGCCATTACAGCAAGATACCAGCCGTTTTCAAGCTTTCTAATGAATGCAACAGAGTCATTACCGTGGTAGTCTGTTGCTTTTCTTTCGGAAATTTCACCGCCAGATAATAATACCTGCCTAATTGCCTCGCCGTCATTCATAAGCCTCATATTTCGTCCGATGTATACCGGATTAGGATGAGCCAGTACATCGAATTGGCTGTCAAAAAGTATTCCGTAACTGTCTTCGGTTACATGTGTATCAATGGCATATTGCCATATTCTGTCCAGCTTGGCGTCCAGACAGACAACGCCGATAAGCCTGTTATTATCATCATAAATAGCACGGGAAAAAGTCATTACATTGTAATCGAGCGCAACACTCGGATAAACATCCGTTGCTGCGACTTTTCCTTTTGCTTCTATTGCCGCTATGTACCAGGGTCTTGACTCCGGTATAAAATCATCCGGCATTATCCAGTTTATGCCTGCAAGCATTAAATTGTTAAATACATGAAAGTACCCAAAAATACTAACGGTATAAGACATGAGTCTTTCATCTGTTGTTATATAATTGGTTGTATATTCAAAGTAATGCTGCACATCTTCCGATGTAGCGCCATGAGAAATCATGTTTTTTACATTTTCTGCGATAACTCCCAGAGTTGTTTCCGGCTCCATAAGTCCGGATTCTATATATGTCTGTACATTTGTAATTGCGTTATTTACATTACCCAATAGATGCTTTCGTTCTATTTCGCTCATGTAATTATAACTAAGAAAAACCATCAGTCCAAAAGCAAAGATCACTACCAAAACCTGAGCATGAGTCACAACAGAAAGGAATTTTTTTAGCAGTGAACGCACTAAAAACCGTCCTTTACCGATTTAATATGGTCTTTTACCTCATAAAAAAGTTCGACAATTTTTGGATCAAAATGAGTTCCGGAATTTTGCATGATTATATCTATTGCTTCATCTTCTGTAAAAGCTTTTTTGTACGGACGTTCAGAAACAAGAGCGTCGTAGACATCTACAATCGCCATTATACGGCCCTGTAGCGGAATCTCGACTCCCTTAAGCCCGCGCGGATAACCCTTACCGTCCCATCTTTCATGATGAGTGCCTGCAAACAATTTAGCGTTACGTAAAAAGTCTCCCTCTCCTGTACGCGATATAATTTCGTCAATTATACGCTCGCCTTCTTCAGCATGACTCTTCATTACATCGTATTCTTCGTCTGTAAGTTTTCCTGGTTTATTAACTATAACGTCAGTAATGGATATCTTTCCAAGGTCGTGCATTCTGGCAGAAGAAATCATTTTATCAACATCCCATCCGTTAATTTCATCAGAGTAAACACAACGTTCTTTCATTTCTTCTATTAGGATTCTGATATAAACCGAAGTGCGCTCAATATGACCGCCTGTTCCCTTGTCGCGGTTTTCAACCATGTCTGCAAGAACAGCGACAATACTGTTCTGAAGTCGATGAAGCTGCGCTGTCCTTTCACGGATAATTTCGTCAATGTTAAGGTGTGTTCTTATTCTGTTTAACAATACGGGTGCGGAAAACGGTTTTGTTATAAAATCGACAGCGCCCATTTCTAACCCGCGGGCTTCTACCTCGGAATCGTTGCGTCCTGTAAGGAACATAACCGGAATATCCTGATACTTACCGTCATTTTTAAGATGATCTAATGTCTCAAACCCGTCCATAACAGGCATTTCTATATCTAAAAGGATTAAATCGGGTATAACTTTTTCCAAAAACGCAAACATTTTTGCAGCAGAAGGCATAGTCATAACACGGTAATGGTCATCCAGTACCGCTTCTGCCATGGACAGATTAGTATCACTATCATCAACAACAAATATAGTTTTCATCAAGACCCTATATCTCTCCTTAAACATGGCTATTCCTTGAGTTATAAACAGCCTATACTCGTATAAATTTAACCTAATTCTGTAAAAACTGCAAGGAAAATCGTAGTTTTTAAGCAAAATCAATAAAAAGAAGTACAAAAACGAGACAAATTGTGACAAATAAGATACAGGCTAGTTAAAATATGTGGATATTTTTATCAAAGTATGCTAAGAATAGTACATGCCTATTAAAATACCCAAAGAATTACCTGCCTATAATGCTCTCTCTGAAGAACAGGTCTTTGTTATGACCGAGGATCGGGCTGAATCCCAGGATATAAGGCCATTAAGAGTAGGAATAATCAATCTTATGCCTACTACAATTGATACAGAAATACAGCTTTTAAGGCTTCTGGGTAACAGCCCCCTCCAGGTTGATATTACTTTTTTAAACATGAGCAGCCATAAGTCAAAAAATGCGCCGCCTGGACACCTGGAAAAATTTTATATCAGCGCCGAAGAGATCGTTTGCATGAAAGTCCGCTTTGACGGGCTAATTATCACAGATGCACCAGTAGAGACATTGCCTTTTGAAGAAGTCGATTATTGGGACGAAATTACCAAAATAATTGATTATTCAGAAAAAAATGTTTTTTCCTGTCTGCATATTTGCTGGGGAGCTCAGGCTGGTCTTTACCGCCGCTATGGCATTTCCAAACATCCACTAGGTAAAAAATTATCCGGTATTTTCCCTCATGCCATTAATGAGCAGCATCATG
>WQXC01000055.1 GCA_009785045.1 Treponema sp.
CAAAATAAAACCAATAAGCTGGCAACTTCGTTTGCCGTCCGTAACGACGAAAAACTTCTGAACAAACCTTCATAGTCTACAATCAAATTAAAACTTACAGGCGTTACAGAAGAGGCAGCAAGCGGTTTATCAAGCTCTATTATTCCTCTGATAAACGATCTTCTGTTTAATAAATAATCATAATTTATTATGGGTGCAGGTATTGTATACACATTGGGATTCTCTATATTAATCGTAACAAGCAATACCGCTCTTGTATTATTTATACTTTCAATTGTAATAATTGGTTCACCTGCACTTGGTAGCTGAAGCGGAGGCAGTTCTTCAGGCTGTAAAGATTTATCAGAATCCTGAGACGACGGCGCAGGTGTTTTGCAAACTGCAAAAGTTAAAAGAAGGCAAAGCGCTAAAAAAATAAAAACTGTTTTTTTCATTTATAAACTCTGTTTTTACGGCTGGCTCAAGACTGCATTTGTAAACAACCTTGTAAATTCATCAACATCAATATGCCCCGAAGCCAACTGATGAAATAACGGTCCAAGCACATTCATGCCAAAACTTTCCGGCATTTCATACTGATGCCATGCATAAATCTTCCCCTGACGCACCCAGTCCTGAACAGCTCTGGATAGCTGCCCGGCTGGCCTTAGTGTAACGGATTTAAACGCAGAAACCATTCCGGCTTTGTTAACCATGTAATCATGCCCTTCTTTTGTTGCTGCAATAGCAGTTAGAAATCTTTTTGCTTCATTAACATTTTTGGATTTTGCATTCACTATGTACCATGACGGAACACTTACAAAAATCCCGTCTGTTGTTTCCTCAAGAAACGCATGGGGAATGTAACCCATTTCAAAAGAAATACCAAGTTCGCTAAGGGTAGGATCTACCCAGTTGCCCTGATGAATAAAAACCGTTTTTCCGGCGGCGTACTCGCTAATCTGCTGTTCATAACTGCCGGAAAGCAATGTGTTTCTGTTTGAAAACCCAAACAACAGATTGTAATATCCGGCAAACTGAAATAGGCGTTCATTATCCACCTGTCTGTCTAACAGCATATCAATGTATTTAAACGAATTGTTGTACGGCAGACCAAGGCTTAAATAGGCATTCACGCCATGAAGCCCCATAACCCATGTCATACCGGGACCTGCAGCCATTGAAACTACAGCATCAATACCCAGATCGTCTTTCATGGAATCAAGTTTTTCAAAAGCTGCCTTAATTGCAGAAACATTAACAAGAGAAGAAGGATCTATTCCGGCTTTATCAAGAAGCGTTTTATTATAACCAAGCCCCCAGCCTTCAATGGCTACAGGAAAACCTGCAATCATTCCGTTTTCCGGATCGACAAATGCGACATCGGTATCTTTAACCCAGGGTTCATCAGAAAGATCTGTAATTCTGCCGGAACGCTTTACTTCTTCGAACCCGGCTCTGCCTTCGATAATAAAGATCTCGGGCTCATTTCCGGAATTAAACATAGCTGTTATGTAAGGAGCAAAATGTTCTTCGCTGCCAAAACTTCTTACGATAACTCTTACGCCGGTCTTTTTCTCATAATCGGCGGCAAATTCTTTTAAAGCGGTATCTATTTCGATTTTATTGTTAACAAGAGTAATCTGGACAGCGCTTCCCGATCCTGGTTTACATGCAGCAACAGCTATCATTAAAATGATAACTGTTACCAAAAAAGAAATACGTTTCATACTCTCTTTATACAGGATAAACCATTAATAAAAAAGATGTTAAATCGTATGCTTGCTTACACGATGTAAGCTTATTTATGCTACATAAGCTTGCTTACGCGACGTAAGCTTCCAGTCTTTCGGCGCGTATCGGATTTCGCAGCCTGGTAAGGGCTTTTTCTTCTATCTGACGAATCCGCTCCTTGCTTAAGTTATATTGGGCGCCAATTTCGTTCAGCGACATTGCCTGCCGTCCAAGACCATAATGAGAACGGATAATGTCAGCTTCATCTTCATCAAGAGTATTAAGAACATTTTCTATGTCTCTTTTCATAAAAGAATATTCTGTATACATGTCCGGAGTTATATACATATCGTCTTCGATAAAGTCTTTTAATGGCAGTTCTTTATCGTTTACAGGATTATCCAGAGACAGCATCTCCCTGGAAATATTGATGATGTCTGTAACATGATTTTTTTCCATGTTTAGCATTTCTGCGATTTCTACAATTTCATCATCCTGAGAAAGAGGTTTTTCCACAAGTTTGCCGGCTTTTTCAATTTTGACAAGATCGGCTGCACGGTTAACCGGAAGCCTAATCATTCTGGATTTTTCGCATAAGGCGCTCATGATAGCCTGACGTATCCACCAAACAGCGTAAGAAATAAAGTGATACCCTTTGCTGACATCAAAGCGATCTGCTGCGCTTAGAAGTCCTATATTGCCTTCGCTAATTAAATCTTCAAGGGGTAACCCAAGACCCTGATACTTCTTGGCGACAGTAACAACAAAACGAAGATTGGAATTTACAAGCGTTTCTCTGGCCAACTTGTTGCCAGCCGCCGCCGCATGGGCGATTGACTCTTCTTCTTCCCTGCTTAGCATGGGAATACGATTTATCTCACAAAGATAAATCGAAAGATTGTCGTCAAATTCTTTCCTTTTCCTTGTATTGTTCATATTAACCACCTTTTTATGATTAATATACAGCAGGATCCGTGCCAAGTTAGAATCACGCGTTTTTTTGGAGTTATCATCGGAATTTTATGTTTTTTATACTAATTTTTTACCATGTTAAGTGGATAATGACACAACACCTAAAAAGCGCCATAATACTGTGTCATTTTGATACATTTTTTGCAATTAATACCAGATTAAAAATCATATATCTTGATTTATACGTTAAATATTTATATTATTAACAGAGTACTATTGTATAGATAGAAGTACAAAGGCAGGTTAAGAATTATGACTTCTTCTCCCGAACTGGTTGTGGATGTTGATAAAATCAAAAAAGCCATACAGTCCGGTCTTCCGCTGACGATTACTACATACACACTTCCCAAAGAAATCGAAATTTACATTGAACAGGTTATAGATACATTTCTTAGACAGATGAATCAAATTAAACTTAAGGATTACATTGTTTATTGTGTACAAGAACTTGTAGTTAACGCAAAGAAAGCAAATACAAAACGTGTATATTTTACAGAACGCGGTTTGAATATTCACGATGACAATGATTACAAAAAAGGAATGAAAGACTTTAAAGAGAAAACAATCGGCAATATACAGCATTACCTTCAGCTTCAAAAAGAAAAAGGTCTTTATATAAAAGTTATTTTACAGGTTAAAAGAAATACTATTCTTGTAGAAATACGAAACAATGTTACTGCAACAAAAATGGAGCGGTTAAGAATTCAGGATAAGATGGCAAGATCCAGGCAGTATAGCAGCCTTGAAGATGCTCTTAACCAAATACTTGACGATTCCGAGGGCGCAGGATTAGGACTTGTTATTCTTGTATTGATGCTTAAAAAAATGGGGCTTGATGATGATGCCTTTACAATGAAGTCCACTGACAAATGCACCATTGCAAGTATTTCTATACCGCTTGATCAGGCAGTAATCGAAAACATGTCGGTTCTGTCAAACGAAATCGTACAAAGCATTAACAGTCTGCCGCAGTTCCCGGAAAATGTTCTGATGGTCCAAAAGCTGATAAACGATCCGGACTCCGACATGCCGACTATCGCAAGACAAATCTCCATGGATCCTGCGCTCACTGCAGACCTGTTAAAAATTGTTAACTCTGCGCAGTATATGCTTTCCAAAAAAGTTGACAATATATCCGACGCGGTAAAAATGATCGGTATTAAGGGAATTAAAAACCTGCTTTATTCCTACGGAACACAAAAAGTACTTGGCGATGACACAATCGATAAAAAGAAACTTTGGGAACATTCATACAAAACCGCATTTTATGCCTATAACCTTGTTAAGAATTTCAAAAACGATCAGAGTCTTCTTGACGATGTATATGTCGGCGGCATGCTGCACGACATGGGAAAAATCATTTTCTCCAATGTACATCCCGAACTATTAAACAAAATAAAAAATATCTGTTCCGACAAGAACCTTCCCGCTTCTACATTCGAAGATCTTTCCGCCGGCATGAATCACGCCGAACTTGGCGCCTTAATAGCCGAAAAATGGAATTTCCCCGATAAACTTGTCGCGGCAATACGCTATCATCACGACCCCGAATCTGCGCCAAAAGACTGCAAAGATCTTGTCGATACCGTATACCTTGCAAACATATTCTGCGAATACGAAAACAAAAACGTTGCCTTTGATCAATTTGAAACCGGTCCTCTGGAAAATTTCGGTTTTAAAAGCCAGAAACAAATTGACACGTTACTGGAACGGCTCTCTGCAGGATTTATGCGAGAAGGACAATTTTAGGATTTAAATCTATTTATTAATTTTTCTGTATTAACCACTTGACAACGCAGGCTTTCTTTTGTACTATTAAAGTACTAGTGTAATTAGGAGAAAAATATGAATGTTAATTTAAAACAGGATGTAAAACCAATATCTTACATAAAAACAAATGCAGCGGAAATGATGGATTATATAAATGAGCGTAAAAATCCAATAATTATTACCCAACATGGAGAAGCAAAAGGTGTCTTTTTGGATATTGAATCTTATCAGGATATGGTTAATGCACTGGCTTTAATGAAATTACTTCAATTCTCTGAAAAAGCTATCAATGAAGGCAAAGTATATGATAATGACCAGGTGTTCTCAGAATTAAGGAAAAAAGTTAGTAAAAAAAATGGCTAAAAAATATAATATAAAATGGGCTTCTCCAGCAAGAGATGACATAAATGAAATTATAGAATATATCACATTAACAAATGAAATATATACCGTAAAAGTTTTAGATAAAATAGAAGAAAATGTAGAAAAATTAAAAACTCTCCCTACTCTTTACCGAATTGTTCCGGAACTGGAAAAATACGGTTATTTAATTTACCGGGAAATAATTGTTGATTATTGGCGGGTAATATACAAAATAGAAAATAATCTTGTATATATAATGCTGGTAATTGATGGCAGAAGGAATCTAGAAGATATATTATTAAAAACGATATTATTAAGAGAAAAGGAAATTTAACCCCTATTCCCTGTACCCCCACTTTATGGTAAAATTGAAAAAGTATGTTTCTTAAGCGCCTTTCGATTCTCGGTTTCAAATCTTTTGCAGACCGTACAGAGATTGAATTTAATGATGGTATCACTGCCCTTTTGGGTCCCAATGGCTGCGGAAAGTCCAATGTTGTGGACGCAGTTAAATGGGTTCTGGGTGAACATGCCATTAGGTCTTTGCGCGCCGAGAAAATGGAAGATGTCATTTTTAGCGGCACGGAAACCCGAAAACCGCTGAATGTTGCAGAAGTTGCTTTAAGTATCGCCAATGAGACCGGTCTTCTGCCTATGGATATGCCGGAAATCGAAATAAAGAGACGGTTGTATCGATCCGGAGAAAGCGAATATTACATCAATGGGGCGCAGGTACGGCTTAAAGATATACGCGAACTTTTTTGGGATACAGGCGTTGGCAAGACAGCTTATTCCGTGATGGAACAGGGAAAAATCGATCAGATACTTTCGTCAAAGCCGGAAGAACGCCGTTATTTATTCGAAGAAGCGGCCGGCATTACGCGGTACAGAGAACGCGGCGCAGAAGCGGAGCGCAACCTTGCCAAGACCGAAGAAAATGTGCGCCAGGTTGAGCTAATCCTGAATGAAGTAAAACGATCTCACGACAGTTTAAAAACTCAATCTGAAAAAACTTTAAAGTACCGCACTCTTCGCGATGAAATTTTTAACTACGAGCTGGATATTCAACTGCTGCGGTTAAAACAATTTAAATACGAAAGAGATGAAAAAAACGAAACATTAAAACGCAGAACAAACGACCGCGACAGAATCCGCTCAGAGATGGAAGCCGAGAATAAAGCGCTGGAAGCGAACATGGACGAAGTAAACTCCATGGAAGCGCGGCTCGTAGAATTGCAAAAAAATATATACGGGCTTGCACTGGAAAAAAACGCAAGAGAAAACGAAATCCGGCTTTTTAACGAGCAGCGCGGTGAAAATAAAATTAAGATTGGACAAAACGAAGAACGTGAAAAACAGACTATCGAAAAAATCACAGAGTTAAACGCAGACGCTTCCGGGCAGGATGCTATCGTACACGATCTTCGCAAGCAGTGCGAAAGCATAGAAGAAAATATCCGCTCCTTTGAAGAAAATATACAACTTACCGCAGGACGCATTAGCGAAAACGAAAAAGAAGCAAAACGCGCCGAAGAAGATATTTTAAATATTGACAAAGAACTTGTAGAGCTGGAAAAAGAACTGGCAAAAATAACCGACGACATTGTAGCAGAACTTGACGCTGGTCTTAAAAAAGCAGGTTATTCGGCGGCAGAACGCAGAAACGCCGAAGAAGCGTTACACGAAACTCTGGGAAAACTGCGCACATTATTAAGCGGCAGAGAGGCGTTAATCCGTGACTTAATAGCCGCTTCCGGCGATTCCGGCGGCGCAGAAATCAGCCGCATTACCGATGTTCTATTGGAAGGTTTGGTGGAAGCGTCCGCCGGAGCGGATAAAGCTGTAGAACTTTTTAACAAGTACCGCGAAGCATCGCCGACATTCATAGACGAATTCCTGGCCCCTCAGGGAATTATTACAAAAAAGCGTTCACTGGATACGCAAATAAGAAGCGCGAAAGACGGTATCGAAGAACGCCGCCTGCGGATAAAAACCCTGCACGAAGACAATGTAAACCTTATCGCTAAAATCGATGAATACCGTGTTACTTTGGAAAACATGAAAGTTAACCACGCACAGATGAATGTTAGAGCGCAGTCTGCGGAAGAACAGGCAAGATTAATCAGACGCGAGCTGTCAGGGCAGGAAAATCTCTTAAAAAATATCCGCGACGAACTTTCGCTATACCGCAAAAGACTGGAAGACATTGACGGACGCATTGCAGGAGTTCAGACGGATATCGCAGGTATCGAAGAAAAAACATCGGCTTATTCTTCCGAACTGGAAAAACTGGAAAAAGATATCCGCAAACGAAACGATAACGTTGCCAGCAAAAAAGAAGTAATTAACAAACGAATGACTGAACTTTCCAAAGTGCAGGAAGCGCTGGAAAAAATTCACCTGGAACTTGTTCAATCAGACATGGAAATAAAAAACATCCAGGAGAATTTCAGAGAAACACATTCCAGGGATTTAATGGAGTTTGAAGAACGGATTTTCAGCATTACAACACCGCCTGCGCAGTTACGCGAGAAACTAGCCAGCTCCCGCACAAAGATGAAAGAACTTGGTTCAGTAAATCTTATGGCCCCGGAAGAATATGCAGAAACAAAACAGCGCTACGACTTTTTAAATAACCAGATGAACGATCTGCAGAAAGCGCGTAAAGATCTGGAAGATTTAACAGCAGAAATCCGCCAGGAATCTTCGCAGTTGTTCCATGAAACATATAACCGTATAAAAAAGAACTTTCATAATATGTTCAGAAGGCTTTTCGGCGGCGGCCGCGCAGAACTCCGGCTTTCCGACCCGAACCATGTATTGGAATCCGGCATAGAAATACTTGCCCAGCCGCCAGGAAAAAAACTGGAACATTTAAGCCTGCTTTCCGGCGGCGAATGTTCAATGACAGCGGTTGCCCTGCTTTTTGCAACATACATGGTAAAGCCCAGCCCGTTCTGCCTGTTGGACGAAATTGACGCCGCCCTTGACGAACAAAACGTAGGGCGCTTTGTTCATCTTTTACAGGAATTCAGCGACACAAGCCAGTTTATAATCATTACACATAACAAAAAAACCGTAACGGGAGCGGGAACACTCCTTGGCGTAACCATGGAAGAATCCGGCGTTACAAAACTCATAGCAGTTCGTATAGAAAACGAAGGTCTTGCTCTTGCAGACGGACCTGAACCGCAAAGCGAGCTGTGGGACGCTGACGGCAAGTTCGAAGAAGAAGATGTAACACCAGAAGCAGGCAGACAGCTTCCCAAAGGTGTTAACGATCCAAAAAAAGTAACAGAAGCGCAATTAAGACCGATAAGATCGAGGCAAGACTAACAAAAAAAGGCTGCCGGGTGGCAGCCTTTTTTTATGCAATGGTAACAGTAAATTATCTGGTTGCTGCTGTAAACCGTGCCTGCCTGACAGCGGTATTATTCGCAACAGTATGATTCCTGACTGTCCTTTCTGCGTTTGTTATCCGCTGAGCCGGTGTCGGGTGTGTCTTTCCAAAACCTGTGCCTGCTGTTTGAGCACTGCTTAATGCCCGGAGCATTTCAACAAGTCCTGTCGGGTTATATCCGGCGGCAGCCATAAGCGCCATTGCTGTATTGTCAGCCTCAAATTCCTGAGCCTGTGAATAACCGCTGTTAACAAGAGTCTGAACAATTTCGCCGACCGATTCGTTTAAAACTTCGGTCAACTGGTTAACATTCATTCCGGTCGCAGCTCCAGCAGCCGATGTTCCGGTAATCAAAATAGCCTGGGTAATCCGGCTGGATTTAATTGCTTTAATGCTGTGCTGTAATTGAATGTGTGCAACTTCGTGAGCAATTACGCCTGCAAGCGCATCTTCCGACCTTGCTGCGTTAATCAATCCGCGGGTAATAAAAATATGTCCGCCGGAAGTGGCAAATGCGTTTATTTCATTGCTGTCCAGAATCGCTACGCGATAACCGTTAAAAACATCCGGACGCGGTGAGTTAATTGTAATAGCCGCGCATATATTATTTAAATACGCAGTTAATGCCGCATTCCCGTTCCAAAGCCTGTATGTGCCAAGAATATTCGCAGCTACTGCCCTGCCGATATAATACTCCTGTTCGGGAGTAATTTCTTCTGCGGCTGAACCAATTGCTCTGGCAGACTGGCTGATTGCGCTGGCTGTATTCTGATCGATAACTCCGGTAGCGCCCGCTATTTGTGCGCCAACATCTGCAACTGCAGCAAGCGCTGCGCAGGATGTTAAACCGGTAAAAACAGCTATAACAACAAGTATAATGAGAACTTTATTTTTCATTAGTTATCTCCCATTGATAAACGGCCTTCTTCCAGGAACCGTCTGAGATCTGCCTCGTTTACTGTTATTGTTTCTACCCTGTCAACATCGGCATAGTTTAAATTCCTCTGCTGATTCCTGTAGGACTGCTCTACTTCCTGGTTAAATCCCTTTCCGGCTAAAGCTACTTCTCTTGCCGATGCCGTACTTGCAGTTCCGGCTACTACCTGCTTTGTGGTAAGATTTGCCGTTGCAGTCCAGCCGGTAACTGAAGTATTCGCTGCGCTTCGTACTTCTACAAATTTACCGCTTACCTGAATAACCGTAACGCGGTCACCGTAGTTTAATTTGCCTCTGTTGCTGGCAAAAAACCCTGTGCCCGACTTAAGATCGACGGTTTTTGTCGCTACATATAAAGTGCCGCCGGCGCGAACCTGCGCTGCCGCAAACCCGGTCACAAATAAAACCAAGCAAAAAACAAACAAAATTTTCTTCATTGTTATACCTCGCATTAATATTATATCATTTTGACGTCAAATTATCCACTCCGCTATCCCAGACTTTTTCGTCCGGCGGAGAAGCCAGGTAGTTTGTACACCTGCCAAGGTACTTTTTCGCAGCCAAATCATTAGCGTTTTTATTGCAAATTGTCTGGAAGATGTTTTTTGCAGCCAGAAAATCCTTATTTTCGTAGAAACCAAAAGCCCTTTCCCAGCTTTTAACCATATCCAGCAATTCAGGCGGCGCGTCAGAGGCGATATCCAGAAGTTCATAAAGCCGCAAGGGAGTATTTATACCAACAACCCTTACTCTGCTTAAAGGGCGCACGATAAATTCACTGCCTATTTGAGAACGAGTATATTCGCTAATCAGAATACCGCCGGTATTGTATTGATCATTTACTCCTTCCAGTCTGGCTGCCAGGTTAACCGCATTGCCCATAATCGTGTAATCCATCTTGTTCGGAGTACCCATGTTGCCTACAACCATATCTCCGGAATTAATGCCAAGGCGCGTATACACAGGACATGGATCATTCATGCCGGTGATTTTACCTTTTGCAAGCAGCGCTTCCAATACCTTTTGGTTTACAAGCCCTTTTTCCAGCGCTTCGCGGTTTATTTCTTTTTCTGCTCTTTTCATCATTACAGCAGAATGGCATGCAAGCGATGCATGGTTTTTCATCTGTATCGGCGCGCCAAAGAACGAAACAATTGCGTCGCCAACGTATTTGTCTATCGTTCCCTGATGATCAAGGATGATGTTGCTCATTCTTGTTAAATAAAAATTTAGCAGCTCTACAAGTTTTGCAGGATCACCCAGCGCTTCCGAGAATGTGGAAAAGGCGCGGACATCCGTAAAAATGGCAGTCATTTCTCTTTTTTCACCGCCAAGTTTTAACTGTGAAGGATCGTGAATGATCTGCTCAATAACTTTCGGCGACAGATACTGCGAGAAAGCGGATTTAATAAAACGTTTCTGGCTGCCCTCGGTTGCGTAATTATAAAGGGTTACAGTAACAAAGGAGGCAAGCGTACCTGCAAGATACGTTATCATTGGCACCCACAGACCGCCGAACTGGTAGGCGGCAAAGGAGCCTATGGTAATTGCTATAACAACTACAGCCAATCCTCCGACCGACAGCGAAATGCGATGTGAAAACATTGTAAGACATACTATCAAAACAACAACTGCCATAAGAATAAACAGGTTTAGCCACATTGTGCTTTCCCTAAGGAAATCACCCTGAAGCATATTATCCAGCATTGTTACGTGACAACCAACCCCGGGATATACCGAAGAAATAGGCGTGTTAAAAATATCAAAAAAGCCCTGTCCGTAAACTCCGACAAAAACATAAGTATCTTCAAAATACGACGGCGGCAATATGGGTTTTTC